>CAJXAF010000057.1 GCA_913050175.1 uncultured bacterium | reverse complement strand
AAGCCGCGAGGATAACCGCTCCCATCAAAATTCTCATGGTGGTATATGACAAAAGGGATAATTGCATGGAACTCCTCTATTGGTGCCAGAATTTTAGCACTAAAAAGTTCATGCTGCTTCATAATATCAAATTCTTCTTTAGTAAGCTTACCCTTTTTATGGAGAATAACATCGGGTGTCGCGATCTTACCAAGATCATGCAAAAGAGACCCCTTACGAAGCATTTCCTTTTCCGGGTCGCTAAGCTTAAGTTGAGTTGCTACTTTAAGGGCATAGTGGCTTACCCGCAAAGTGTGTCCTTGGGTATAAGGATCTTTACCCTCAAGGGCGGTAATAAGTGAAGTAATCAACTGCAAATAGGCTTCTTTTGATTTTTTTTCCTGCTTTTTTATCTGACCAATGGCTGATAATAATTCTCGGTTTTTTTCTTCAGCATCCCGGGAAAGAGTAGAAAGAAAATCCTGTTGTGGCTCTTTTCGTCTATCGGCTAAAGAAAAATCATCTTTATTTAAAACGACTATCTCCTCAGAATGATTTTCAAGCTCTTTAACAACCAGTGGTATGAGGCCGCGTTTACTGAACTTAGGATCAATTTTAATTGTTCCGATCTTTATAGTGACATTTAAATGAGAAGTTATTTTTTAAGTTTTAATAGGAGTGCTTTGGCGTCCTCAGCCGAGTTAACCCTTCCTACTACAGATTCATTGTCGTACTTTGCCCAAAGATTGGATATAGGAAAACAGGCTGATGATATTTTAAGCCAGAGATTCTGAATAGCGTTTATTCTTTCACCATTTAATAAAAAGGCAAGATTATCAAACTTTACTATTAAAAGGTATCGCGGTTTTACCGATATATTTTTTGCCTCTGCCTGTAGACTTTCGAAAAAATAGTGTGTGGTAAGGATCACTCCTTAAAAACCGAATACTATCGTTCTCTCGGATCCCCCAGTAAGGTTTTTGCCTATGTAAAAATCGGATAATTTTCATTTTTAATAGAGAGATTTAAGTAATGACTTGAATTCAGGAAAAGATTTATTGATACAAGTTGTATCGTCTATGATAGAGCTTTTACCACTTGCTACTCCCAAAATTATTGCGCTCATGGCAGTGCGGTGATCGGAAAAACTTAAAAATTTAGCTGATTTAAATTTAGCTGGGCCCCTAACAGATATGAACCAATCTCGAGAAGAAGAAGTGCGGCCACCACAAGTGCCCGCAGAAACTTTACCCCCTGCTGCTTTTAAGTTGGTCTTAATTGCTTTTATTCTATCTGTCTCCTTTACTTTTAATTCTTTTACTCCCCAGACAGTAGTCTTACCTTTGGCAAAACAAGCAGCAACGCAAAGTATAGGAATCTCATCAATCATTGCCGGTATTTCAGAAGGCTTTACCTCTACTGCCTTTAGTTTAGAGCTTTTAACCTCAATATCGGCATAGGGCTCATAGTTATTCTTTTTATTAATAATTTTTATTTTTGCCCCCATTCTTTTTAAAACTCGCAATAGCCCAGCTCGGCTGGGGTTGATATTAACATCTTTTATAGTGAGCTTACTGTTTTTTAAAATTAAGCCTAAGACTATGAAAAAAGCAGCTGAGGAAAAGTCCGAAGGTATGAATATCTTCCTGGGAGACTTTAAATTAGCCGCTGACTTAGAGTGGATAACTCCTTTTTTTATGGCAATAGGCGCCTTAAAAAGTTTTAACATCCTTTCGGTATGATCGCGGGAGCGATAAGGCTCTTTTATAGTTGTAATCTTATCGGCATACAAAGAAGCAAAGATAAGCGCTGACTTAACTTGAGCACTGGCTATTTTTAGCTTAAATTTTCCGGCTTTAATCCTTTTGCTAGGCCTGATTAATAAAGGCGGATAGATGTCCTTAGCTCTTTGGCTACGATTCATAAAATTAGCATTCATTTTAGTTAATGGCCAAACCACCCTACCCATTGGCCTCTTATTTAAAGCTGCTGCTGCTTTAAAATCAACAGCAAATTTTTGTGCACAAAGAATACCGGTAAGAATACGCATTGTTGTTCCTGACTCACCGGCATTAAGAGTGACTTTTTTTTTCTTGGGAAAATATAAGCCAGTTCCTCTAATTAAAACTGAAATCTTACCAAGAAACTTCACCCCTACTCCTAGCTTTTTCAAGCAATCTATAGTTGCTCTAGTATCATCACTGCGCAGAAATGGCTTTATAAGGGTCTTTCCCCTGGCTAAAGATGAAATAATAACAGCCCGATGGGATATTGACTTATCCGGCGGAACCTTAATTATTTTATTGATTTTAGCTATAGGTTTTATTTTCATGATTTATCTTCAATGTAATTATTAAAATAGGAAGGCAGGTCAGCCTTAAATTCCATATATTTTGAATTAACCGGGTGCTCGAAGCCTAAAATGTGAGCGTGCAGAAATAAATCGTTTAACCCGTCCTTGATTCCGTATTTTTTATCGCCAAGAATAGGAAAGCCTAAAAATTTTAAGTGTATCCTGATTTGATGCATCCTGCCGGTGCTTAAGGTAATATTTAAGTACGATGCCTGGCGAAAACGCCTAAGGACTTCCACTTCAGTTAGAGCCTCTTTGGCCTCGACGAAACTAACTTTCATTTTAAGTCTATTTTTCGAATCACGGGCTAAAGGTAAATCTATTTTAAGCTTATCTTCATTGATTATACCATGGGTGATAGCCCGATATATCTTTTTTATTTTTCTGGCTTTGAATTGCCCAACCAGATTGTTAAAACTTTGCTCATTTTTTGCTAAAACCAATAATCCGGTTGTCTCTTTATCCAGGCGATGAACTACTCCCGGCCTAAGAGGCGAAGAAGATTTAAAAAGTTCCTTCTTCATATAAATAAGGGCATTGACGACTGCTTGTGAGTACTTGAAATTAGGCGGGTGAGTAGCCAAAGAAGATGGTTTATTGACAACAATAATATCGGAGTCTTCGTGGACTATCTTAAGTTTAAACTCATGCGGTATAAGTACATCTTTGGGCTTACTGATAATTAAAGTAATTTCTTCGCCAAGACTAACCCGATAGCTTGGTTTTTTGCTTAAACCATTAACTGCGATATCTCCGGCTTTAATAGCGCTTATAATTTGCTCCCGGGAATAATCACTTAGTTTTTCGGCTAGATATTTATCAAGTCTTTTATCGCAATTGTCGTTATCTACTATAAAATCTGATTTCATCGGCTCCTTTTAGATTGGACAATTAAGCTTTATAAGCCTGAGGATCGGTCTGGTTTCTTCTTGGTAAATTTCCAATTCATCGACTGAAAGAGCAAGCATCCGGCACCAAGAGTTATACAGGTATCGGAAATATTAAAAACAGGCCATATGCGAAAATCTAGATAGTCAATCACATAACCTAAAAATATTCTGTCGCAAAGATTAGAAATTGCTCCGCCCAATATCAAGCCGTAGCTTACAAAAAAGAGGGCTTTATTCGTTGCCTCTAAACTAATATATTTTACGAATATAATTAGAAAAACTACTGCTATGGCAATGAGTAAAGTTGTCTGTCCCTGGAGAATACCAAAGGCAGCACCTTTATTATAAACAAGAGTTATATGGAAGACATTTTCAATAACCGGGAGTGATGATTCGCCAAAATTTAATCGTAGGTAGGTTTTAAGGCAAAAATCGGTAATAAAGACTACTAATGCTACAATAAAGGTTATAGCCATACATTAGATCTTATTCTCTTTTTCAATTTGCTCCTGACATTTCTTAGTGCAACTGGCATAAGGAATAGCCTTTAGCCTCGCCTTCTTGATCGGCTTACCAGACACCTTGCATATCCCGTAAGAACCCTCATCGATACGTTTTAAAGCAGCATCTATTTGAAAAACGATCTTTCTTTCGCCAGCTACCAAATCAAGGTTAAAATCTCTCTCATAATTATCACTTGCTGCATCAGCTATATGCAGGCCGTATCCAGAATTATCACCTGACATCTCTTTTTGTGTTTTTCTAAAAGTCTCTTTGGCGATGTCATTGATTTGGTTCAGTATATCATCTTTAAGATTTAATAGTTTTTCCCTGTATAAAGTTAATTCTTTTTTATTAAATCTTTTCTTAGAATTCTTGGTAGTTTTCTTTTTTACAGTAGTTTTCTTTAAAGATACTTTTGCCATATTTAATCCTCCTTTAATGTCTTCAAACACTTTGGACAAATTCCAGGGTAATCACTCTGGTCTGCTGTTAAGGTGTCCCAATTCCAGCAGCGCGGACACTTTACGCCTTTAGCTTTACTTACATCAATTGAAAAATTGCCATTTTCTAAAGAAACTTGGGAAACTATCAATATCTCCTTTAAAGAAGCGCCTAGGTTATTAAGGAGTTCATAGAGCTTTGGTTCACACTGAAGATTAACTCTTGCCTCGAGTGAACTTCCAATTAAGCCTTCCTCTCTTTTCTTCTCAATTTCCTTTAGAACTTTACTCCGAATATTAAGAATAGTTTCCCAGGATTCTAACAACTCTTTATTGTCGGATTGCTTTAAACCCTTGAGATTCAAGGGAGCAATAAAAACAGAGTCCTTTTTGTCTTCAAAACCATCCCAGGATTCATAAGCCTCCTCAGCAGTAAATGACAGTATTGGGGAAATTAATTTTAGTAATATTTCCAAAATATGGTAAAGAGCATACTGGGCACTGCGCCGAGTATTTGAATTTTGTGAAAAAGTATATAGTCTGTCCTTTAAAATGTCAAGATAAAATGAGCTTAAATCAAGATTACAGAAATTGAAAATTTTTTGACATACTTTATAAAAACTATAGTTATCGTAGGCGCCAACAACATCCTCGGCCATAGCATGAGCCTTAGCCAGCATATATTTGTCAACTTCAAGGAGTTGGGAATAGTCGAGATCTGTACTTTTAAGTGAAAAATCAGAAATATTACCTAAAATAAAACGGATCGTATTACGTACTTTTCTGTACATATCCACAAGTTGTTTTACTATATCGTCAGATATCTTAATATCCTCGCTATAATCAGTATAAGCGGCCCAAAGCCTTAGAATTTCAGCTCCATAATTTTTTATTATTTTTTGCGGAGCTATAACATTACCCAGTGATTTTGACATCTTTTTTCCCTCACCGTCAACGACAAAGCCATGGGTTAAGATAGTTTTAAATGGTGATTTTTTTTCAATTGCGACTGCCGGTATTAAAGATACCTGGAACCACCCCCGGTGCTGATCACTGCCCTCAAGATAAAGATTTGCCGGAAATCCTAAGGCTTCATCATTCTTTAGTACCGCATTAAAGCTTGCTCCTGATTCAAACCAAACATCGAGAATATCGTACTCCTTATCAAATTCAGACCCTCCGCAACTCGGGCATTTAAAGCCTCCGGGTATAAACTCACTTACATCCTTAATAAACCAGGAGTCAGAACCGAACTCTGCAAAAACGGCTGACACTCTCGCAAGTACCTGCTCATTTAAAGTAACCTCCTGACAAGCTTTACATGCCAGTGCCGGAATCGGTATACCCCATAGTCTTTGCCGGGAGATACACCAATCAGGACGGGTGGTAAGCATTGCCCTCATCCTTTCTTTACCGGATTCAGGAACCCACCTAACATTATCAATTTCAGCCAAGGTATCACTTCGCAAATCCTGGTTATCAACATTGATGAACCATTGAAATGTTGCCCGGAATATAATCGGATTATTACATCGCCAGCAGTGGGGATAGGAGTGGCTTATTTTCTCATGCTTAAGCAGCCGAGATTTTTCTTTTAAGAGTTCTATGACCGATTCATTGGCCTTTTTTATGTCTTGGCCCTTAAACTCTTTTGGTTCCAGAAACACTCCTTTCTCACTAACCGGCATAATTACCGGGAGATCGTATTTTTTTGTTAGAGAAAAATCCTCTACTCCATGTCCGGGAGCTATATGCACGCAACCGCTTCCATCTTCCTTTGAAACAAAATCTCCTAAAACAACTTTTGACTCACGATCGAGAAAAGGGTGTGAAAGGCTAATGCCTTCCAATTCCTGGCCGCTTAGCTCCTTTTTTATTGAAATTTCAGATTCAGCCTTTTCCTTTATTGACTCAAGAAGATCTTTATTGAAAATAATGAATTCTTTATCAGTTTCTCCTAAGACATAGGTGTAATCGGGGTGTATTGCTACAGCTACGTTAGATATCAATGTCCAAGGTGTGGTAGTCCAAACTAAAAAATTTAAGGGCTTTTGTTTATACTGGCTAAAAATACCTTTATCATCGATTAGGGAAAAAAGGAAATAAATAGAGTCGGAGGTTTTATCAGCATACTCAACTTCGGCTTCAGCAAGAGCAGTCTCGCACTTCGGGCACCAATTGACCGGTTTGCGTCCGCGATAAACATACTCCTTTTTAACTAAATCTTTTAACAAATCTATAACTTTAGTCTCATAGGCGGGAGTAACAGTAAGATATGGATTCTGCCAATCGCTAAAGAGTCCCAGGCGCTTAAAGTCTTGCCGCTGTAAATCAACGAATTTAAGCGCATAGTCCTTGGCTTTCTTTCTAAAGTCTATAACCTCTACGTCGTGTTTGGTTAATTTTAATTCTTTAAATAACTGGTGTTCTACCGGCAAACCATGACAATCCCAACCAACAGTATAGGGACAGCGATAGCCGCTAATAGTTTTATACTTAATAACAATGTCCTTTAGGATCTTATTTAGAGCATGGCCTATATGTATATAACCGTTTGCATAGGGCGGGCCGTCATGGAGTATAAACTTTTCATTATCTTCCCTCTCCTTGAGCAGACGCTGGTATATATCTAGTTCTTGCCAAGATGAAAGCATTCTCGGCTCAAGATTTGCTAAGTTTGCTTTCATGGAAAACTTTGTTTTTGGTAAATTTAATGTATCCTTGTAATTCATAATCTAAAATTTAGTAAGTTGCCGGTAATAGTTTATCCTCTTTTTAATCTCTTGCCCAGATGCTTTTTGTAACCTGTTTACGCCAAAACTTTCAACAGCAAAAGTAGCCATGATATTACCGTAGATCACGGCTTGACGAAAAGTAAGATCATTTATTCTTTTGGCTGCTGCTAAATAACCCATAAAGCCGCCGGCAAAAGTATCTCCGGCACCGGTAGGATCAACTACCTCCTCCAGAGTATATGCCGGGGCAGTGAATATCTTACTGCCTTTAAAAAGAAGCGCGCCATTCTCACCTTTTTTTATGAGGACAATTTCTGGTCCAAATCTGCTGATAGCTTTACCGGCTAAAATTAAATTTGCTTCCCCAGTCAAAAGCCTTGCCTCAGATTCATTTAATAAAAAAGCATCAACACTTTTAAGAAGCTTGAGGAGAGTGCTTCGCTTGCTTTCTATCCAGAAATTCATAGTATCGCAGGCAATAAGTTTTGGTTTTTTAACCTGCTCTAATACTTGTAACTGTAGTTGCGGGTCAATATTGGCTAAAAATATTAACCTAGTATTTTGATAGCTTTTAGGTATCTTCGGTCTGAAGTTTGCAAAGACATTTAAATGAGTGGCAATAGTTTTGGCATCAGAAAAATCTTTGCCATACTCCCCCTGCCATCTAAAAGTTTCCCCGTTATCCCTAATAAGACCTTCAGTATCAATGCCATTGGTCTCCAGCAAATTAATGTATTTTTTGGGAAAATCACGGCCAACAACAGCCACCAACCTAACCTTAGTAAACTTAGAGGCGCTTAGAGAAAAATATGTGGCTGAACCACCGACTATATTATTAACAGACGCCTGAGGAGTTTTAATACTGTCTAAAGCAATTGATCCTACAACTAATAAACTCATTTTTTATTTAAATATTTTTCAATGATTAATCCAAGCCGATCCTTGGCAGCAGCCGACACAGAGTCAAGAGGCGTAATTATAGCATACTTAAGGGCGCTATCTGCAGTATTGGTTTGATTTGCAGAATTAATAATAAAGTCTTTAATGATTGCTTTGGCTTTAGCAATATTTTTATTAAGATTACCGATTATCTGCTCAATTGTGACACTATCGTGATCGGGGTGCCAACAATCATAATCAGTGACTGCAGCCAAAGTAACATAGGCAATCTCTGCTTCTCGGGCCAATCTAGCCTCAGCTAAATTGGTCATGCCAATTATATCCATTCCCCAGTTTCGATATAGTTGGCTTTCAGCTAAAGTTGAAAACTGCGGGCCCTCCATATTTAAATAAGTCTTATCGAGATGACACTGGGCACCGGATTTAACCACAGATTTTTCTAGAATTTTTGCCAAGGCAGCGCAAACCGGGTGGGCGAAAGTAACATGGGCAACTATGCCCTCATCAAAAAAAGTAAAATTACGAGCTTGGTTAGTTCGATCAACAAATTGACTAGGAATAACAAAATCCAAAGGCTTGATCTCTTCCCTGAGTGAGCCGCAAGCAGAAACT
>CAJXAF010000056.1 GCA_913050175.1 uncultured bacterium | reverse complement strand
ACCAATTGCTGAAAGAACGCCTATTCCAGTAACAACAACCCTTTTATTCTTCATCTATAAACCTAATCCTCCATCAACTTGAATTACTTGACCAGTAATATAAGCTGACTTTTGACTAGCTAAAAAAGAAACAACGCTTGATACTTCGTCTACATTCCCAAAACGTTTAAGAATGACTCTAGATTTTATCTCGTTTATATACTCTTCTTTTACATCCTTTATCATATCTGTATTAACAAATCCTGGAGCTACAGCATTAACTCTAACATTAAAATAAGCAACTTCTTTTGCTAAAGATCGCGTAAATGCATTTAAACCGCCCTTTGAAGCTGAATAATTCGATTGACCAGGCATACCAACGACTCCGCTTAAAGATGAAATATTAATTATATTTCCTTCTTTTTGCTTCATAAAACTGACTACAAATTGTTTTGTAATATTAAACACACCATTAAGGTTAGTGTTAATTACTTCATGCCAATCTTCCTCTGACATAATCATTAATGGCTTGTCCTTTATGATCCCCGCATTGTTTACTAAAATATCTAATTTTTCGAATTTCTCAAAAAAGAAGTCTGCTGCTGCCCTGCATTGGTTAAAATCCTTTATATCTACTTGGTAAGCAAAGGCTTTTACGCCAATTTCTTTCAACTCCTGCAATAAATCATCAGCCGCATCCTTACTTTTATTATAAGTAAATACAATATTTGCTCTTTTTCTAGCAAAATCAAGACAACAGCCTCTACCAATCCCTCGAGAACCACCTGTGATTAGAATAGTTTTGTCTTTAAAATCTTCCATTTTTTAGCAACTTGCGGCTAATTGATTTAAAAATAGCTTCCCCTTGACATATCTATTAAAAATATGCCTTGTATGCTATAGAATAGAGCCCTATCTATCTCATATTACAATGAGCTCTCAATACTAACATTTTAGCCTAAAATAAGACCTTTGTGAATGGAAATATAGCAAATTCCTTTAAAATAGATGATTTTTGGGACAAAAAAGTACAGAAATTAGGTATTTGGGGAGAAAAATGAAGATTTTAACAATATAAGCCTTAAAAATCTAAGAGCTTACGAGCATCTCTCTTGCCAATAGATTTCTTAAAATCATCAAAATCTATAAGATTCAGGTAGGGAAAGGCTTCGACCATTTGACGCAAATAAGAGACTTGGAGCTTTCTTCTAAACCCCATATATTTAAAGTATGCCCCACACTTTGGGCATTGGATAGCTTTCTTATCAATTCCAATCTCATGGCAGCTGTAGCACTCTGCCTGAAGTTCACCAACAACTATGAGTGATTGCTCTATTTCTTTTAGGTCCACCTCTTTCCATTGGCGGATAAAGTCTTTCATTTCTTTTTTCTTTTAAGCTTCTTGTTCTTAGGCTTAGAATAAAAGTCATTTATTGCTTTAACTACCTCACCTGGTGTATCAACTATTTTAAAAAGATTTAGATCCTGACGTTCGATTTTACCTTCCTTAAGCAATCTATCCTTAAGCCAACCAATTAATCCCTGCCAGAATTCACTATGTACTAAAATCAGGGGTGCTTGTTCAATTCTATAGGCTTGTAACAACCCTAGGGTCTCAAATAACTCATCTAAGGTACCAAAACCACCAGGAAAAACTACAAAAGCTTTAGAGTGTTTGGTAAACATTACTTTTCTGACAAAAAAGTAGTGAAATTCCATGGGATAATTTATGTAAGGATTTGGAGTCTGCTCTTGAGGTATGAGTATGTTTAAACCAACTGAAATCCCTTTAGCTCTAGCTGCTCCTCTATTAGCAGCCTCCATTATGCCACCACCAGCGCCAGTAATAATGCTGTGGCCTCGCTTAGCTAACATATAGGCAGTTTTTTCAGCACAACGGTAATAAGGGTTATTTTGGGGTGTACCTTTTGAGCCAAAAATTGATATTCCTTTTTTTATAGTTGATAGCCCTTCAAAACCATCAACAAACTCACTCATTATACGAAAAACTCGCCAGGTTTCAGTCTTAACAAAATTATCCTGAAAAGTCGTTTTAAGTCGTTTTCCTCTGTGTGTTTTGTTATTTTGTATTATATTATCCATCTTCTTACACCACCAGTTTTTGGGCAATATCGCCAATTATAGGAAGAGATTTCATTTTTCCAGTCAAAGCCAGAAAAACCCCATAAATAGATACGCACATAAGTAGGACTTGGATCATGCCAAATAATACGCCTAATACAGGCACAAAACCTAAAGCAAAACAAGCTAAATTACCAACGAATATAACTATGCCTTGTTTAGCATGAAAATAAGCATATTGATTATCTTTTTTTAAAGTAAAAGCTAAAATCCAAAGACAGAAAACATAGCTTAATGCGGCAAACGGAGCACCTTGCTTTATCTCATTTAAATCCAATTGAACATCACTCATTCTTACCCTCCCTGATTACAATGATTAAATACTAAAGAAACAATACTAATTATAATATAATTAAGCCTTTTGTAAAATATTTTAATTTTAAAATAAAGAATTATTGTGGGGGTGGCGGTGCTTTAGGAACTCGCCTAATAACTGGTTTTTCACTTATAAGTTGAGCGTTTGGTTTCTTGTAGGGAGAACCATCTTTTTGGATTTTTCTATTAGGCCTATCAACCGCCCCGACATCATCAATAGCTTCAATGGGTATAGTGTCAGTAATAGGATTAATCGGCTTCTTATTGCCATCTTTTACTGGTGGCTTGCCTTCTCTAGAATAATCGCCCTCTCGCGCATCACCTTCAACTGGCTCATTATATTCTCCAAAATAAGAATCTAATAGTTTACTCTTTCTTTGGAGTGATTCTGGCTGGGCTTCAGCAGGTTTGTATTGGTGCTCTCCTCCTGATATATCTGTTTGGTATATTCCAGATTGATCTGGCTTGTCATATCCATCAAAATAAGAATCTAACAACTTGCTTTTATATTGGACTGGTCCATCTTGTGATTCAGGAGGCTTATATCGATACTCGCCTTCTGGCTTATCTTCCGGATATAGCTCCGGATAAGCTTCTTGACCTTCTGAAAGCGAATTTCTAGGATTTTCTTGAGTCTGATCTTCCGGTTTGCCTTCCAATGGTTCCTTGGGTTTATCTTGGTTTTGTAAGCGTTCAAGGGGTTTATTTGGTGGCTGCCCCTGATGTCTTATCTGGAGTTCTTTCTTTAATTCTTTTCTCTTCTTATGCCCAGAAATATCACGCCTTTGAGCATGAGTATTTTTAACATTCTCTACTACCTTATTTTTAACACCCTGCCATTTTTCTGCATCAGAAACAGGCATTACTTCCGGAGTTGAAGGAGGTTGAAATTTTTTAACATTTACCTTAAAACCAGGTGTAACTATAGACTCTACCTTGCTGAGAGTACCATCCTCTTCAAAATTTTTAACATAAGGGGTTCCGGTTAACACCTCTACATTAGACTCCTCACCCTCTACTATAGTAGCCCAATCAGTTCCTCTTACCCCTACTACAGTAACCGGAGTCCGTATTTCAAATTCTCCCCGCTAGGTAAGTTATCAATTGAAGAAAATACTCTACCCTCTAGTAGTTTTATTTTTTCGTCATCTTCTAAGAGGAGTTCTGCATAAGAATCCTCTAAGATTCTTACAACGTTCTCCTCACCCTCATCAAAACTTATCTCTATATAAGAATTGCTGTCTGTTTTTACTTTATCACCATCTTGAAGATTCATTCCCAGTTCAGCCTCAATGTAATCACTCTCTCCGCTCATTAAAACTTCTGGTGAGCCCCAAACATAGACAACCTCTACAGATGGCCCATCATACTCATCAGTGTCATCAGACTCACTCTCTTGTGAGTCATCCACCTCAACGCTAGGATTGTTGGATGAGCCAGATACATAAACTTCATAGGGTTTAAATTCTTCTTCAGCAATAGTAAATACTGATATAGATAGTAGGCAGATAAGGAAAAAAATCTGGTATATATTAATAAGATTTTTCATAAGACTATACACAATAAGGCCTTAAAAACTCTCTATTAAAAGTATACCCTATTTAAAGCAACTATTCCAAAGAAATTATATTAAAAATATGCCTGAGGCCTGAATTATCCTTAAAAATAAGGAGTTATTTTTGGTGGGAGAACTTTCTTATATGACTTTTAATTGGCTTTGGTTTGATTTCTGGCTCGTTTTGAAAAGAAGCCTCCGGTATAACCATCTATAATAGCAGTTAACTCTTCTAGTCTTAATTCTTGTTTAAACTGTTCTTCCTCATTTAAGTCAGAAATAAGTAACTGCCGCTTGAGGCGCAATCTTTCAAAATAAACTCGATTAATCTCATCAAGTATATCGAGCCTAAGTTGGGTATTAAGCCGGCTACGGGTATCGATATCATCCTGATACCTATCCCAGATAAGATCACCTACATCCCATGAGAAAGATATACCCCAGTCTCTTGGACCGGTATAATATCTATCAGATCCGCTATCATAGTTAATCGTCTTATCATAATCCAAACTCACATCAGGAAACAACCCTCTAAACCTCAGGGCGTTTCTCCACTGACGAATTTTCTCAGGATGGACTTCATTATAACGTAAGGCAGCCTGCTGGACCTCCACGATTAAAGGTTCTTTATCAAAAAAACTAACTGGCTTGTTATTATCAGGAAAACTAAAGTACTTGTTCTTAAAAACGCCTTTTGCTGTAGCTAAATAAATCTCTCCGGCTTTACTAAATTCAATCCAATTGACATTGGCTGAATACAAACCCTCAAAAACCTGCTTTGATGTTTTTTCTCTTGTATTAACTTTAAATAAACCTTTTTTTGCGGCTAAATAAATAACATCTTCTTCTAATTTAGTCTGAACTAGAGAATTAATATATAAATTATCTACTCCCTCAACAAAAAACTTATTCCAAGTCTTACCATAATCATCGGATTTAAATAAGCCTCGACTGGTTCCCAGCCAAATGCGCCTATCTTTAAATATATCTAAACTAATTGAAGAAACTACCAAACCTTTGTAATCATCTTCAGCTTGATTCCTTAAAATAAATAATCTCTTTAGCCTATAGTCACTATCAAGAACATATATGCCATGACTTGAGGCTATAAGCAAATCTTCTTTACTCGTAGAAAAATCATAAACACTAATTTCAAAAGAGCCTTTAAGCCTCTGCCAGCTCATTAAATCTTGGCTAGCATAGTATAGCCCCTTATTTGTACCTAAATAAAAAACTCCTTTGTATTTTATAGCAGTAAAAATTTGCTGATCATCATCTGCTCTATATAGTTGTTTCAATCCATCCTTAATCTGATAAAGATGGCGGCTTGTAACTACATAAACTATACCAGCTAAATAAGGATCAAAGAAAATATGCAAAACCTCTTCATCCTTAAAAACAGCTACTTTTTCATAGCTCTCTCCTTGATCCTTGCTTTCATATAAGGAGTTTTTGGAAGCAACATATATCAGGGAGGGGTTAAGATTAGAAATAATAACCCTTTTGGTCTGGGTGCTCTCTATCCCTGAGACCGGATAAAAAATGGCAAAAGCTGAATTTGTTAGAATAAATAAAAATAAAAGAGAAAAAATAGGTAATTTTTTCATTGCACTAGCCTCCTATTTTGATTTCACTCGCCCTTAAAAAGGACAAAGTCTTTAGTATTATTTATTATGGAATCCTATGGGTTTTTTCGGGTTTTGCTCATGTTTTATTAGCTGTTTTATGGCTTCAAATACTGCTTTAAAGTGTTCATCGTATTTTTTCTCCATTGTCTCTATCTTTCGCTGTAAATCTTTGTGGGTTGTAAGCATTTCTTTAATTTTAACAAAAGTCCTCATTATTTGAATATTTACCTGAATAGCTCGTTTGCTATTAAGCACACTTGATAGCATAGCTACACCTTGTTCCGTAAAAGCATACGGCAAATGTCGTAAGCCCATTTTTTCAGAAGAATTGGAGGTGCCAAATTGGCACTTCCAATTTTCAAGCTCTTCCTTAGTTAATTCGAACATAAAATCCTCAGGAAACCGCTCAATATTTCTACGCACTTGGCGCTTTAAATTCTTAGTCTCAACGCTATAAAGCCTTGCTAAGTCCCTATCCAGTATTACTTTTCTACCTCTGATTAAGAATATCTTACTGGATATAGCTTCCTGCGAAATTAATGTCTTTGGCATGATTAATCCTTTCTACTCATTTTGATATTTTACCCTCTTACTATATAGACGCTATACAAGGGGCTTTTCTTTCAAAAAAATTATATTTTTTAGAAGCCTTGGTTTAGGTCTGACCTCAACCAGATATAAAATAAACCATCCTTTTTTATTCATTTTTAGTTTCTGGAAAGAGGGGCCGGGAGATCAAAGCCATGATCTGCTGCCCATAGGTAGGATACTTCTTTGAGAACTTCTCCATAGCTTCATTGAATTTGCTCTGACCGATTAATATAGGAGGAATGATTTGAGTGTCAGCATCTTGCGTAGCTAGTTTAGTTTTAGCCTGATCATAGAACTCATTACGGGATGATTTAATATCTTCAATTAAGTTTTTGTTGCGCTTAATAAAAGACTTTATCTTTTTTATACACCTCTGAGGATTATTAAAATTTGATTCAATAATACGAGCCGTACTAGCAAAGTATTTTTCTCTTGGGGTTGCTTGGGATTGAGAAAACGAAAAATAAGACATTGTTATTGCCAGCATAAAACTTATTATAATTATTTTTTTTAGGTTGTTCATAAGGTTTGACCTCAACCAAGAAGGTTTTTATTTCAATGAAAATATTTAAGTATTAGTTAAAAAGATTAAACAGCATTATTGAAGATTAACCTCAACAAAGCTTGTAAATCTAAGTTGTTGAGGATAAACTTCAACCACAATAAAAAACCCCACGTCCTTTTGGGACGTGGGGTAATTTAATCAAACTAAGAGATCACTTAGAAGTCTACAGATACGCCAGCTTTTAAACTATAAGCTGGTGTGTTGTTTTCACTCTGGAAGAAACTTCCAGGAATAAAAACAGCACTAGTAAGCTTAATCTGTACATCTTCTGTGTAATCATAAAGCATATAGGTGTCAACTTCACTACCAAGATAACCTTGGTTTCCTTCTATGTTGTAAGTTTGAACTGCTGCTGGTCCATAAACTGGGCTGTAGGAAGTAGCTTGTGTATCAATGGTACCAGTATAGTCATAATTAATCTTCTGGGCCAATGATATGTGTGAGTAAGAACCACCAAGGGTGATATCCTCTCTTGGCATCATTGAACCGCGAAGAGTGAAAGCTGAAGTTCCTGAGTTAGGAAACAAAATATTAATGATTTCGCCAGAAGTCTGATCTTCGAACAATGGCTGCCAAGCAGTCTGTGCACCATCAAAAACATCATCATCGCCAGAAAGATAAGTGTACTCGAATTGAAGTGTGGCGTTATAGTCATTTAAGAATCTATACTGAGTAACTAACTGAGCTGCAAAAGCGCTTAGGTGCTGATAGCGATTGGCAAGAGTACCGGCTCCTGGTATTGCTGGAGCACCAGCTACGCCGTCAGCATCAAGAACTCTAATATCACCAAACTGATAAGCACCTTCTAAACCAAGAGTCCACTTATCATTAGGATCGTACTGAACACGACCACCAACAACATGTGTCTTTGATTGGTTTTCTTCAAGTTGAATAGCTGGGACAACACTAAGAGGTGAACCATAAACGTTATCCATATCCTGATTAAGGTATAGGAAATAACCTTCAGTTACACCATTGTATGATGCCCAATCATAAGTTCCGTAAACACCCCAAAGATTTCTGTCGTCATTAAGGCTAGAGAAATTCTCATCGACAGAAGCATAAAGCAAATCAATGGTATAGGGAGAGTAATCTAAAATCGCTCTTACAGAATCAAACGATTTTCTAAGTGACTGATCAGAAAAGTCAACTGGGACTTTAACTGATGCTCTCTGGTTAGTGTCAGGATCGCCGATAAGGAGTGCGTTACCATAACGAAGATTCTGACGACCAATAATCAATGTAAGAGGTTGATACAAGAACTCTTTCATCTCAAGATAAGCGAGATCAAGATCAATTTCTGTATCGCCACCTTGGGTTGTGTTAATGACTGTTTGGTTATAAGCATCTTCACTACCCCAAGCTCTTTCATTGATCAAACGAACGACTGCACTAACGCCTTCAGTTAAGTCAGCGTCAAAGCGTATACGAACTTGAGAAAAAGCAAATTGCTCAGCGTCAAGGTTTCCATGGGCTGTGTTTTCAAAACCAGTTGTAGTTGCAGCGGCCGAAGAGCCTTCGCCACCAAGACCAAGGTCTCTGTTAATTGCGACAGCGGTGATATCACCACTGACTTTAATGTTTTCGACAGCAGCGAAAGAAGCGCCTACACAAACGACGCATACAGCTGCGAAAGCAAATAGTAATT
>CAJXAF010000055.1 GCA_913050175.1 uncultured bacterium | reverse complement strand
TTCTCTATCTCAAGTCGGTTGGATCTCAATTATCTGGGGTCTATTTTTTCTGGCGGGCAATCTCGTTCTTGCCAGACCCTTGCCTGGCATTGCCAATTGGCTCTTATTAGGCGGAGTGGCTTTGGTTTTGGTATTTTCAAATCCTCAGAAGAATATCCTAAAAGGCATTCTCACTTCTTTAGGAGATTTGCCTTTAAAGATCATAAGTTCTTTTTCCGATGTAGTTTCTTATTTACGCTTATTTGCTGTTGGTTATGCCTCAGTTGTAGTTGCGGCAAGTTTTAATGAGATGGCTCTATCAGGAGGAATAAATAGTATAGTTGGCGGCTTGATAGCAGCCTTTATCCTTTTTTTAGGTCATGCTTTAAATGTTGTTTTGGGTTTAATGGCGGTTATTGTTCATGGGATAAGACTTAATATGTTGGAATTTTCCGGACACCTTGATATGCAATGGTCAGGTAGAGAGTACCAGCCATTTAAGGAGTAATTTAGAGTCTTAACATATGTTAGAAAAAATGGAGGTATGAAATGGTTGAAGGTTTAGGTGATATGAATTTTTCTTTAACTTTGGCAGCCATGGGTTCTGCTTTAGGTACAGGAGTAGCTGGTATGGCAGCTATAGGCGCTTGGAAAAAGGCTTTTTCCCAAAATAAAACAGCTGCTTTTATTATGGTAGCTTTTGTCGGCGCTCCTTTATCGCAGACTATCTACGGTATGATCTTAAGGAATGCTATACAAAACGCTAATCTTCCTCCTGAATCATATGTCTATCAGATGATAATTGGAGCTTTGGGTGGCTTAGCTATGGGCTTGTCAGCTTATTTTCAAGGGAAGGCTGGAGCCAGAGCTGCAGATGCTTTAGGTGAGACTGGTAAAGGTTTTGGTAATTATATTATGGTTTTAGGTGTAATTGAAACAGTAGCTTTGTTTGTTATGGTATTCTGCATGACTGCTTTACCCAAAGCTTAAACTTAGGTATTTTACGGAAAAACCTAAATTCTTGCTTTTTCTTAAAAATTTGGTATTATTTAGCATATGATTTAAGCGATTAGTATTAATATTAAGAGTAAAATCGCTTAAAACTATGATATAAGTCTAATACGTATTAATGTTTCGGGCGATTAGCTCAGTTGGTTTAGAGCGCTTCCCTTACAAGGAAGATGTCGCAGGTTCGACTCCTGCATCGCCCACCATATTTTATATATAACCAAAGGAGGTTTGTACGCAAAAGAGCCGGCAATTACGTTATTGGATGAGCTATCCGGCCATTTTAATAATTATGCTTACAGCTATTTCCTGTTCAACCAATAGGCACATAAATACAAATATCGGTTATAAGATCACCGGTCCCCAAGGTTGGCGAAGGTCTTCCGGGCTAACCTTTGACGATGATTCAGTTACTTTCAAGAAACCAGGCGGTGATGATGCATCTTCCATTAAAGTGCTCGTAGACCACTCCTTGTATGGTTCTCCTTTAATCAGTGCAAAAAATCAGCTTTCTGGTCTAGTAGCTCGTATGGTCCCTCGACAGCGGGATGCTTTACGTATTGTTGATTAGCCGCACTTAGTTAAGCGTGCAGATAGATTGTGGGCAACATATAAATTACGAATCATGGGACCCAAGGTAAGTGTAAGGATTTATTACATAACTTTATCAAGAAGACATACTTATAAGATATTTCTTAAAACAACTATTTCTCAGAGCTCTGAGGATGAAGATTTATTCTTAAAAGCAATAGATTCTTTTAGTGTTCAAGAATAGATAGTAAAAATTATGGATTTAGAAACTTTAAGACATTCATGTTCACATATTATGGCCTCAGCCGTAAAGGAACTTTATCCCGATGCAAAGCTTGGCATTGGTCCGGCTATTGAAAATGGGTTTTATTATGATTTTGACCTAAATCATCAATTCACTCCTGAGGATTTAGAAAAAATTCAAGCTAAGATGCAGGAAATCGTAAAAGACAACAAGAGTTTTGAACGCATGGAAGTAAAAAAAGACCAAGCCAAAAAACTCTTAGAAGAAAAGGGCGAGACTTATAAAATTCAAATCCTAGAGGGTATTGGCGAGGAAACCATAACTATTTATAAGCACGGTGATTTTATTGATCTCTGCCGCGGCCCTCATCTTGAATCTACATCCCAGATAAAAGCTTTCAAACTTTTATCTATTGCCGGGGCCTACTGGAAAGGGATAGAGACAAATCCGGTCATGCAGAGGATTTACGGTACAGCTTTTAATACTCCTAAAGAGTTAAAAGTTTACCTACACGGTCTAGAGCAAGCTAAAAAAAGAGACCATCGCAAGCTGGGCAAAGAGCTGGATCTTTTCTCAATTCATGAGGAAGCTGGTTCTGGTTTTGTTTACTACCATCCTAAGGGGGCAGTGGTTCGTAATCTTATTGAGGAATTTTTACGTAAGGAAAACCTTAAGCGTGGATATGAATTAGTCTATATTCCTCATATAGCCAAGATCGATCTCTACAATACTTCCGGTCACACTAGTTATTACTCAGAAAATATGTACTTTATGAAGATAGATGAGCAGGACTATGTTATTAAACCGATGAATTGTCCTGGCCACATTCTTATTTATAAGCGCAGACTTACAAGTTACAGAGACCTGCCGGTTCGTTTCTTTGAATTAGGAACAGTCTATCGTTATGAAAAATCAGGTGTATTGCATGGACTTCTGCGGGTAAGAGGTTTTACTCAGGATGATGCCCATATTTTTTGCAGGTTAGAACAACTCAAAGATGAAATTTTAGATGTTTTGGATTTTATTAATTATGTAATGGATGTTTTCGGCTTTAAGTATGAAGTTAACCTCTCAACCCGTCCGGATAAGTTTGCCGGTACAGCCGAGAATTGGGATAAAGCCGAAGACATTTTGCAACTTGCTCTTAAAGAGAGGAACATCCCCTTTGCTATTGATCCCGGAGCCGGGGTTTTTTACGGACCTAAAATAGACGTAAAACTTAAAGATGCCTTAGGTAGATTATGGCAAGGGCCTACAGTCCAGGTAGACTTTAATTTGCCTGAGCGTTTTGATATTACTTATACATCCGAAGACGGCTCAAAACAAAGACCGGTTATGGTCCACCGGGCTATTTTAGGAAGCATTGAGAGGTTTTTCGGAGCCTTAATAGAAAATTATGCCGGAGCTTTTCCGCTTTGGTTGGCTCCGGTTCAGGTAAGTGTTATAAGTATTACTAAAGAAAATAAAGCTTATGCAGAAAAGATAAAAGAGGCCTTAGGTGATGAGGATTTTAGGGTTGAACTTGATATCAGAGATGAAACTTTGCAGCGTAAAATTCGCGAAAAAGAATTACTTAAAGTTCCTTACATGGTTATTTTAGGTAAAAAAGAACAAGAAGAATCTAAAGTTTCTCTACGAGCCCGAGGTATGAATAACTTAGGAGTCATGTCTTTAGAAGATTTAATAACTAAATTAAAAGAGGAGGCAAATTTACGTGAAATATGTAAGAGTAAATGAGAGGATTTTTTCTAAGACAGTGCGCGTTGTTGGTCCCGACGGAGAACAGTTAGGTGTTTTTCCCAAGGAAGTTGCACTTAAAAAAGCAGAGGAGTTTGATTTAGATTTAGTTGAAGTTGCGCCTCAGGCAAATCCTTCAGTTTGTCGAATAATAGATTTTTCAAAATATAAATATGAACAGAGAAAGAGAGAAAAAGAAGTTAGAAAAAATCAAAAACAAAGCCAGCTTAAAGAAGTTAGGCTGCGGCCACGAATAGATAACCATGATTACCAAGTAAAGTTAAAACACATAAAAGAGTTTCTAGAGAAAAAACATAAAGTCAGACTAAGGATGTGGTTTAGAGGTAGAGAAATAGCCCACAAAGAGATCGGCAACAGGGTGATCGATCAACTTCTTAAAGATATTGAAGGCGTTGGTCGAGTTGATCGTGAGCCTCATATGCTGGGTAAAACTCTTGTCTTAATTTTAAGCCCAAAGTAAGGTTTTATTTTTATACCCATTTTTTACGATATAATAGGAAGTAGATTGTTCTTATTGAATTTAAGGAGGATAAATGCCTAAATTAAAAACAAGAAAATCAGTATCCAAACGGATAAAAATTACTAAGAAAAAAAAGGGTTTACGTTCCAAAGCCGGACGCAGGCACCTTTTAAGTTCTAAAACAACAAAAAGAAAACGCAACTTGCGCAAGAAAAGTGTAGTATCTGCTGGGGAAAAAAGGTTAATTAAAACAGCTATGCCCTATGCGCAGTAAATTTAAAGTTTGCGTTTATAAGTAAAAAAGGAGATATTAATGAAAGTTAATCATGCTGTGGCATCTCGTAAGAGAAAGAAAAAAGCACTGGACAAGGCAAAAGGGTTTTGGGGCCAGCGGTCAAAAATATACCGAAGAGCTGCTGAGACTCTGCGTCGGGCCGGTAATTTTGCTTATCGTGACCGAAGAGTTAAAAAACGCACCTTTAGGTCACTCTGGATAACCAGAATTAATGCTGCTTGTTCAGAGAGAGATCTTCCCTACAGGAAGTTCATTCATGGCTTAAAAGAAAATGAGATCCTGCTTTCCCGGGATATACTGGCAAAAATTGCTGCTGAATATCCTGAGGTTTTTGATAAAATAGTAGAGACGGTTAAGAAGTAGGTGAGGTAAGAATGAAATACATCCTTATAGTTGGTTGCGGAAAGAGCGGAAAAGGTTTAGGGCTTGAACTCTCCAAAACAGAAAACGTTGTAGTCGTGGATAGGAGTCTGCGAAGTCTTGATTCCTTAGGGGATGACTTTAACGGGAAAAAAATTTGGGCTGATGCCATGGATACTAACACTTTAGAGCAAGCCGGAGTTAAGGAGGCCGATGTTGTATTTTTGCTGACCGGGAACGATAATCTTAATTTAGTGGTAAGTAAAGTAGTAAAACGAAAATACGGCGTAAAAAAGGTAGTCCTGCAGGTAAATGATATTGCTAAAGAGAAAATTTTTAAGGAAGAAGGCTTAAATATTATTAACCGGACTAATTTAATAGTTGAGGTTTTAAATAAATGTATATCGTAATTGCCGGCGCCGGCAGATTAGGTTTGGTTTTAGCTAAAAAACTTAAAGAGGACGATCATAGCGTTTGTCTTATTGATAAGAACGAGAGTCTTTGTAATCGCTTGGCCGGAGAATTAAAAGGCATAATGATTATTGCTGGTGATGCAACTTATCCCCAGGTCTTAAGCCAAGCCAAGATTGAAAAAGCAGCAGTTTGTGTGAGCGCGGCCTCAAGCGACGAAGATAATATTATAATTTGCCATTTAGCTAAAGAACTCTTTGGAGTAAAAAGGACCGTAGCCAGGGTAAACGATCCTAAACATATACCTTTATACAAATATATGGAAATCGACAATCCGGTTGATTCAACCTCTATAATAGCCCGCATAGTTGAAGAGGAAGCTTCCTTTACCGATGTGATGAGCCTTTTAAGTATTAAGAAGGGGAGGCTTTCTATTGTAAGGGTAGATATACCTGAGGATGCACCGGTTGCCAATAAGTCTTTAAAAGATATCAGCCTTCCTCCTAACTCCGTTCTGGTCTCGGTAATAAGGGGCCCGGATATAATTATTCCTTATGGTTCGACAGAGATATTGCCCGGTGATGAAATCATCGCGGCAACTTTAATTGACGTAGAAAAAGATTTAATTAAAGCTCTCATTGGAAAAAATATAGGGGCTGCTAAGGATAATCACTAAGATCTTAAAATTATGAAAGTTATTACAGGTATTTTAGTAGAAGTTATCTTTTGCTTTGTACTTATTGGGATAGGGTATATTTTTTCTTATATCTTTTAATTGTCTAAAAAAGTCAAGATAACTTCCAAATTTCCAAAAAATGATTATATCTCCGGATAGAAGAGATTTTTCAGTTATTATCCATATGCTTGGCAGGCTTATCCTCGGTTTAAGCTTTTTTATGCTTATACCTCTAGTTGTGGCAATTTTTAAAAATGAGACCTCTGCCTTTTATGATTTTATTATTGGTTTTTCAATCAGCGCTTTTCTGGGATTTTTTCTTATTACTATTTTCCCAATAAAGAAAGAAATTGGCTGGATTCACGCTTTTTTCACAGTTAGTATAGGCTGGCTTATTTTTTCTTTACTGGGAGCAATACCACTTTACTTATCATCACACTTTCTATCTTTTATTGACGCCTGGTTTGAGTCTATGAGCGGTTTTGCCACTACCGGATTAATCCTCATCCAGGATTTAGATCATCTATCCTATGCCCATAATATGTGGCGTCATTTGACTATGTTTATCGGTGGTCAGGGAATTATCTTAGCTAGTCTGTCAATTTTAACCAGGGCTCGTTCAGCTGCCCTTGGTTTTTATATCGGCGAAGCCCGCCAGGAGAAGATCTTACCCAATGTTATTGCTACTGCCCGTTTTATCTGGAAAGTGAGTTTTATTTATTTAATCTTGGGTGTTATCACTTTTTTTGTAATTCTTTACCGCCAAGGTCTTCCTCTGGATACATCATTCTTCCACTCGCTTTGGATATTTTTTGCTGCCTTTGATACAGGTGGCTTTGCTCCTCAGGCTCAGAACATGGCTTATTATCATAGCCTCCATTTAGAGATGGCCACGGTAATTTTTATGATTTTTGGTGCGATAAACTTCAATCTTCATTTTTGGCTATGGAACAAAAACAAAAAGGAGATCTTTAAAAATTTTGAAATCAGAACCTTTATGTTTTCTTTTGGCACTCTCTTGATCTTTTTATATATTTCCTTTAAGGGTAACCTGGAGAGCTTAACAATGTTTCGCCGGGGATTCTATCAATTAATTTCGGCTCACTCCGGTTGCGGATTCAATAATTTAGCAAGTGGCGGCTTAAACAGATTTTCATCACTTGGCTTGCTTATGATAATTTTTGCTATGGCAATCGGTGGCGGAGTTTGTTCAACTACCGGGGGGATAAAATTAATGCGCTTGGGCGTAATTTTTAAAACTTTTTTCATGGAAGTTAAAAGGTGGATGATGCCCTTTAAGTCAGTATATAAAGATCGATTACACCATTTACAGGAGTCAATTCTTTCTGATAAGAGGATAAAAAATGCTTATGTATTTTTTGCCTTCTTCTTATTTACCTATATCGGCGGAGCAATTGTGGGCATGGTCTTAGGCTATCCGGCTCTAGACTCTTTATTTGAGTCAGTTTCAGCCACTGCTAATGTTGGTTTATCAATCGGCATTACCAATGCCGGCATGCCTTTGATTTTAAAGCTGGTTTATATATTCCAGATGTGGGCCGGGAGATTGGAATTTATTTCAATCTTTGTTTCTTTGGGTTTTATCTTTACTATATTTAAGAAATGAATAGAAAGTACAAATTAAAAAAGTTCTTACTCAAAAGCATAAGTATCTCTTGGCTGTCTTTGATGCTCCTATCTTTAAATGCAAGTTTCGCCTTTAGCCAAGAGATATCTTTAGAAGAATTATTTTCTCATAGCCAAGACTTTGGAGGAAAAACAATTACTACCAGTGGTGAAGTTATTGGCCACCCCTTAAAGGAAGATAAGAGTGTATGGGTAAATATTACATCGGGAAATTTTCACTTAGGTATCTTTGTTCTCGATAAAAATTCTCTTGAAAGTATTAAATACTGGGGCAAGCATCAGCAGAGAGGAGATATCATCAGCGCCAAAGGTATATTCTATGATGAATGTCTTAAGCACCAGATAAGCGATTTACACCTTGTATCTTTTGAAGTTTTAGAGCAAGGCGCTATTATTGAAGACTCAGTATCACCCCTCAAAGTAAGTATCGCCTATACTTTAAGCATAATATGTTTAACAATGTCTTTAATCTACCTTATAAAAGTAAGGCACGATAAGAGCAAAGCAAAAAGTAAAACCTATGCAGGAAAAATTTAATAATTTAGAGCAAGCCTTTGATAGCGACTGCAATCAAGCCTCATCCGGTGAGACTATCAGCCAGTTGCGGATTAAATATTTAGGGAGAAAGTCAGAGCTTACCCAGCTCATTTCTTTAATTCCTACACTTTCAAAAGAGGAAAGAGGGGTATGGGGTAAGAAGCTAAATGTTTTTAAAAATCGGATTAACAGCTTACTTATTGAAAAAGAAGCTTTTTTAGGCTCAAAATCATCAAGTTTAGACTTAACTTTTCCTGGGGTTTTTGCTGATGTTGGCTCTCAACATGTTTTAACTAAAGTAAACCAGGAAATTTGCTCAATCTTTGAGCGATTAGGATTTCTTATCATTGAAGGAAAAGAAATCGAAGATGAGTGGCATAATTTTACTGCTCTAAATTTTCCCGTTGATCATCCTTCCCGGGATGATTTTGATACTTTTTACCTTGATTTACCTAAAAGCAAGGATAAATCCAAAGGAAAGCACCTTTTACGTTGTCACACCTCTCCCTCTCAGATCAGGATAATGAAAGATTACAAGCCGCCAATGGCAGTTATTTCTCCGGGCAGAGTCTATAGGCCGGATGAAGTTGATGCAACTCACTCATTTATGTTTCATCAGATAGAGGGGTTTGTTGTAAGCCCAAAAATTAATTTTGCTCACTTAAAAGGTACACTTTTAACTTTCGCCCATGAATTTTTTTCACCAGAAGTAAAGTTGCGTTTTCGGCCCCATTTTTTTCCCTTTACCGAACCTTCAGCCGAAGTAGATATATCCTGCATTATTTGTAATCAAACTAAAAAAAATGATAAGAA
>CAJXAF010000054.1 GCA_913050175.1 uncultured bacterium | reverse complement strand
TCCTTCCCCATGAGCAACCGGTAAACTGATACGATCGGGTAGGTCTTGCAGCCACACACTTCTTACTTTTTTATCCTGCCCGTGTTTTTCAGGCTTTAAATAAACCCAGCGGTCTTCAAATTTGGCTGAGTCATTATCGGTTAAAGTGACTTTTTGTTTAAAATCTAAATCAGGGAGTATACCGGTCTTAACTAAGACTTGAAAGCCATTACAAATACCTAAAATCAAACCACCTCTTTCTATAAATCCCTTTAATTGATCTTTAAGCCAGCAGCCAAACTCTAAAGAAAGGATCTTGCCGGCGCCTAAATCATCGCCATAGCTAAAACCTCCCGGTATGCAGATAATCTGATAACTAGAGAAATCTTTATGTTCTTTAACATAGTTAATGTGTAAGAGATCAGTCTGGGCTCCGGAAAGCTTAAAAGCATATTCGGTCTCCCGATCACAATTTGTTCCGGCAGTTCTGATAATTAATACTTTTGGTTTCATTTTTTACCTAAATTCATCAAAAGTTTTCATCCAGGACTCTTTTAATTGCTCAACCGGGCAGTTAATAATATCTTTATTATTACTGCCGTAAACTACTAAATTTTTATCTTTAGATACGCAGCCGATTAATCCGTAAGGTATCTGGCCTAAAGTATCTTCAAAGGTTTTCTGTTTACTTCTTTGGACCTCAACAATAAAACGGCTGGCTGACTCAGAAAAGATAAGTTCATAATCAAGGAGCTCTCCGGCTTTAGGAACTTCACCTAAAAAGATACTGGCGCCGAGATTGGCTCCCAAGCACATCTCAGCTATTGACACGGCTAATCCTCCCTCAGAAAGATCATGACAAGCCAAGACGTAACCTTTCTCTATGGCCAGGCTTAAATTTTCAAAAATTTGCTTAGCTATAGTTTTATCTACCTTAGGGACTAAACCTTTCCTTATGCCTTTAGCCCTAAAATACTCTGAGGCGCCCAGTTCACCCTTAGTTAAGCCAAGAAGATATATTAAATTATCGCTTTCTTTAAAATTACCGGTTATAGTCTTTTCCCAGTCACTAATTACTGACATAGCTGAAATCAAGAGTGTCCCGGGAATGGCAATGCGTTTATCGGCTACAGTGTACTCATTATAAAGACTATCTTTGCCGGAAATAAAAGGCACACCAAAGTAAGTTGAGAAATCATAACAGGATTTAGCCGCTTTAACTAAAGCAGCTAAGGTTTCTTCTTCTTGAGGCGAACCCCAGCTAAAATTATCAAGAATAAAAGTTTTATCCAATTTTCCGCCGCAGGCAATGACGTTACGCAGAGCCTCATCAATAGATAGAGCTGCCATCCAATAAGGATCCAAATCAGAATAAAAAGGATTAATACCTAAACCTATGACTACTGACTTTTTGCTATCTAAGTCAGGTCTTACGACTGAGGCGTCATTTATGGTTAACTCCTCTATACCTGATAAAGATTTAACTACTGAACCTGATTGGACTTCGTGATCATATTGACGTAAGATCCAGTCTTTAGAAGCAATGTTGGGCCGGCCTAAAACCTCTAACAAGTCCTGGTTGTAGTTATCTTGAACTTTTAACTTAAAATCTATCTCCTCTTTTTTTACCCATACGGCCTGTTTCTTAAGCTTTGGCAAATTAAATATAAAATCCATATCCAGATCGCAGACCTTAGTACCTTCATAGACAAGCGTTAGTTTTTTATCGTCAGTTACCTGGCCGACAACAGTTAAATCAACATCTTCCTGGGCAAATATCTCTTCTAATTCTTTAAGGTTCCGAGGAGTGGCAAAAAATACCATACGCTCTTGTGATTCAGAGATCCAAATTTCAGTATAAGAAAGACCCTTATATTTTAAAGGTACTTTATCAAGATCAACTCTAACTCCGTGCTCCTGGGATAACTCAGTAATCGCACTGGAAATTCCTCCGGCACCGCAATCAGTTATAGACTTAAATAAATTTTTATCCCGGGCTCTTAAAATAGCTTCGGTCAGCTTTTTTTCTTCAATCGGATTCCCTATCTGAACCGCACTAGTTAAACCAACGGTATCTTCATCCAGTTCTTTGGAAGAAAAAGTTGCCCCATGAATACCATCTCTTCCGGTTTTAGCGCCGCAGAGCATAACCAGCTCACCCGGTTCTGATTCTTTAAATGACTTTTCTTTTGGCAATACCCCTAAAGTTCCACAATAGACTAAAGGATTACCCAAGAATCTTTCATCAAAACAAACAGCCCCGGCAACCGTAGGTATGCCCATCCTGTTGCCATAATCTCTAACGCCCTTTATCACCCCTTTAATCACTCGTTTAGGATGCAGCAACCCTGGTGGCAAATCCTTATGGGCCAAGCCCCAAGTTGAAAAGCAAAAAATATCAACTGAAGCAAATGGCCTGGCTGAAGAACCAGTACCAAGAATATCTCTGATAACTCCGCCAATACCGGTTGAAGCGCCACCATAGGGTTCGAGACTGGAAGGATGGTTATGCGTCTCTACTTTAAAACAAATGTTATACTTATCGTCAAAAGTCACAACTCCTGAATTATCGTCAAAAACCGAGACGCAATCCTTATGAGCTATTTCTTTTGTGGCTTTCATAATAGTCTCTTTAAGGAGACTATTAATAGTCTCCTTAGCGATAACCTTCCCTTGAGAATCCTTTTCCTGGAATTCGATAATACCGCGAAAGGTCTTATGGGCACAGTGCTCCGACCAAAGAGTGGCTATTGTTTCTAACTCGCAATCGGTAGGCTTGCGCTTTAAATTAGCAAAGTAATCCTTTATAATTTTCATTTCATCAAGGCTTAAAGATAAACAGCCTTCATTGGATATGTCTTCTAATTGCTTATCGCTGGCTCCCAGGATATCCAAACTGATAAGTTCAAACTTATAGTCTTTTCCGGAAAATTCATCAAGAGTATTTAAATCTTTAACTTTTTCGTATTTTAAGATGTGTTCAATCAAAGGGTTAAAGAGTACTTTACTACCCAGATAATTAATATCATCTGAACTTAAGCCTTTAAATTCATAAAAACGGGCTGTTCGGGTAGCTTTAACTGATAATTCTAAGTCTCTGAGAGCTTTATCAAAGCTTAAAGCTACCGAGTCACAAACTCCGGCATTAAGAGTAATCAAAACCTGATTGTCTTGGGGAATCTCAGAAAAAATACCTTCGCTAATTGTGAAATCTTCAACGATAGGATCTGTGAGAAGCTGGCAGGCAACCCTTTCTAAGGCGTCTTTAGGCAAATCAGCTTCCAAGAGATAGACTTTTCTTGAGGTGGTAGTAAAGTCCTTGTTTATACCCAAATCTTTAATTTGGGAAACAATTTCTCGACAGTTTCGACTGTGTTTTGAAAATACGTCTATTCGCCAAATCATTTGAAAAAGGAGGGATTTTTACCTCAAGAGCAAAATGAGGTTAATACCTAAATTAAGATAACCCGAATCTTTTATAAATTTTATTAATATTTGAAAGATAAGAATAAGGATTAAAGATATCTTCCAATTCTTTTTTCTTTAAGAGCTTCTTTAGCTTTACGTCTTTTAAAGCTTTATCCTTAAAATTTGAATTGTCGTTTATGACCTCCAGTGATACCTTCTGAACAATATCATAAGCAGCCATCCTTGAAACACCCTTGTTCATAAGCTTAATCAGTAATTTCTGAGAATAGATAATGCCGCGGTTGAGCTCAATGTTTTTCTTCATGCTCTGCTTATTTACTTTAAGATTCTTGATTACATCCTTAAACTTTAAAAGCATGTAATCTAAAGCGGCAGTTGAATCAGGTAAAATAATTCTCTCAACTGAAGAGTGTGAAATATCACGCTCATGCCAGAGATTTATATTCTCAGAAGCAGCAACCATATTTGAACGTAGGAGACGGGATAGACCGCAAAGCCGTTCACAAATTATTGGATTCTGTTTATGCGGCATAGCACTGGAACCTTTTTGACCTTTATAGAAAGGTTCTTTCACTTCATCAACTTCATTGCGATGTAAGTGCCTGATCTCGGTTGCAAAGCGTTCAAGGCTTGAGCCAATAAGCGACAGTAGTGATAAGTAGTAGGCAACTCTCTCCCGGGATACAATCTGAGTTGAAACCAGAGCATTACCAATTCCTATTTTTTTACAGATATACTCCTCTATCTTAAGGTCATGATGAGCAAAAGTTCCTACTGCTCCGGAAATCTTACCGCAAGCTACATAAGAAAGGCTATCGGCCAATAACTGACGCTCCTTTAAAAGGTCATTATAGAGATAGAGAAACTTTAAACCAAAGCTATAAAGCTCAGCATGAACACCATGAGTACGGCCCATGCATAAAGTATCCTTGTATTTAACTGCCTTTTTCTTGACTTCAAGCAAAACAGCGTCTAAATCTTTTAAAATTACCTCACTAACATCTTTTATCTGCCAGGCAAGGGTTGTATCTAATAAATCAGACGAGGTCATACCTAAGTGTAGATATTGGGCGTTTTTACCTAATTGCGGTGAAATATGTTTTAGGAAAGCAATAATATCGTGGTGAGTTTTCTCTTCTATCTTTTTTATCTTAGTTGTGGAAATTTTTACTTTTTTGAAGGCCTTGCTTACGCCTTTGGGGATTTTCTTTGATCTTTCTAAGGCTTCACAAAGTAGCTCTTCTATCTTTAAAAACCTAGAAAATTTCTCATCTTCATTCCAAATAACCCCGATTTTGGAAGGCGTATAACGCTCAATCATAAATAGCTATCTCCTTTATATATACAATATGTTGTTATAAAGCCCTGAATAGAGACCTACATCATACCAAAACTTAAAGGTCGAGTCAATAATATAGGTGCTTTTATATATAGGTGATAAGGGAACGGTTCTCTCGCTCCTTACCCGTTATCGCGCAAAACCTTATGAATGCTTTAAAAAAAGTAACAAAGCCAACTCTTTAATAGACTTTCTTAGGTTTCTTGCAAATATTTTAGTGTTTTTTGAAGGAGCTATAATCTATTGGGTAGAAGGTAGATAGGAGCGAGAGAACCGTTCCCAGTCTTAAAAACTCTCAGACTGGGAGGGGAATTTTCCCTTTTTGACGTCTTTAATGAATAGTTTTGTAGCGGTTTTTATTTGGGAAGAAAGATCACAATAAACCCTGGTGAATTTTAATTTTTTCTTACTATAGAGACCAAGGAAGTCATAGGAAACCAAGACCTGGCCGTCGCAATACTTTCCGGCACCAATGCCAATAGTAGGAATCCTAACGGCTTTACTTATCCGCTGGGATAGCTGATAAGGAAGGCACTCTAAAACAAGGCTGAAAGCTCCTAGATCCTCAATAATTTTTGCCTGGTCAATTAATTTCTTAGCTGCCTCAGGACTCCTGCCTTGGACTTTGTAGCCGCCTAAAAGGTGAGCTGTCTGAGGAGTAAGGCCAATGTGGCCCATAACCGGGATATTATTTTTTACCAATCTTTTAATGACCGACTTACATTGAGAAAACCATTCAATCTTAACAGCTTCGGCACCTTTTAAAATAAATTTTTTAGCGAAACTAAGGGCTTTGGCCGGCTCTTTCTGGTAAGCTAAATAGGGCATGTCAGTAACTACCAGGGAATGTTTAACTGCCTTTGCCACAGCCTGAGTATGGTTTAACATCTCGGCTACAGAGACAGTATTGGTTTTATCTAAACCTAAAACCACGTTAGCTAAAGAATCGCCGACCAATATTATATCCACGCCGGAGGAGTCGAGTATTCCAGCAAAAGAATAGTCGTAGCAAGTCAGCATAGAGATTTTTCCCCAGCCTTTTTTACTCTTAATATGTTTGACGGTTATTTTTTTCATTTTTAAATAATCACTGTAATATTTGTATGCGTTTTCCTTTAGGGCCTTCAGTTAAAACAAAAATTCTCAAAGTCGTCTGGTTTTGATTGAGAAATTCCCTTATATCTTCAGTTCCCATTACAAAAAAAGCTGTGGCAAAACTATCGGCTGTTGTACAATTCTGAGTTATGATTGTCATGCTTATGCTATCGGTATCAACCGGGTATCCTGAGCGGGGATCAACGATATGAGAATAACGTTTGCTTTTAAATTCAAAATATTGTTCGTAGTCACCGCTGGTAGCTACTGCCTCGTCACTTAAATCCTGCATACTTACTACTTCACCAACTACACCCGGTTCTTGAATGCCTATTTTCCAGGCTCGATGGTGATTAGCTCCCAAACAAAATATATCTCCCCCAGCATTAACCAGAGCATCGCTGATGCCGGCAGCCCTTAATTTTTGGATAGCTTTATCCACCATATAACCTTTGGCAATACCGCCTAAATCTATTTTTAAGCCTTGTTTTGTTATTGTAACTTCACTCTTGGCAGGATCAATTTTAATGTATTGCATGCCGGTCTTTTCTTTTAGCTGGGCTATTAAAGCCTCATCAGGCAGCTTATCGATTGTGCCCTCGGCAATAAGTTTTTTCCAAAAATCAAATAGAACACCGGCACTTACATCAAAAGCTCCCTTAGTTGTCTTATTAACTTGAGCTGATAAACTTAAGACTTCAATCATCTCCTTTGATACTACAAACGGGGTATTATAAGTCTTATTTAATCGGGATAACTCTGAAGTCTCATTATAGCTATCAAAGATCGCGGTTAAACGTTTAAACTCTTGGTGAACGATAGTTGCCGCATCTTTTGCCGGAGAAACAACTTCTAAGTAAGTTCCGGCAATTATAAACTTATCTTTATTCAAGCGATTAGGTACACATGATATAAAAGCAATTGATGTAATAAAAAGTAAAATTAATAATTTAAAACTAAGAGCACTTAACTTGATGTTTTTTATCATTCGAACTTCTCCTTTATTTTTTTAACCACTTAAGCAAATCATTTAAAGTAAAACAATTTATAACATCGCTTTTTTGAAGCCAGGCCCGGCGGGCAATATTTACGCCATACTTCATTAACTCTAACTGTTCTCTTCTGTGGGCATCACTATTTATAACAATTTTAACGCCCTCACTCTTTGCCCTAAAAGCCAGAGAGTCATTTAAGTCGAGCCTCTGGGGATGTGAATTTATTTCCAAGGCAACATTATAGTCGAAAGCTACCTTTAAGATTTCATCAAAATCAAGACTATATGAGTCCCTGACTCCCCACAATATTCCCGTAGGATGAGCAATAGCATTTACAAATTTATTTTTACAAGCTTTGACTATTCGCCTGGTTAGTTGTTCTTTTGACTGCTTAAAGCCGCTATGAATTGCAGCAATAACAAAATCCAGCTCAGCTAAAATGCTATCAGGATAATCCAACTCTCCCGAATTTAAGATATCGACTTCACTGCCTGCTAATATCTTAATTGATTTAAGCTTTCTGTCAACTTGCCGTAACTGCTTTATTTTCTCATGCATTCGGCTTGTTGAAAGACCATTAGCTATTTTTAAGCTCCGGGAGTGGTCAGTAACTGCAATATACTCAAGGCCTAACTTTCCGGCAGCCTTAGCCATGTCACTAATTTGGTCTTCGCCGTCGCTAAAATCAGAGTGAAGATGCAGGTCTCCTTTTATATCTTTTAACTCAATAAGTTTCGGCAAATTATTATCTAGGGCTGATTTTATTTCCCCCCGGTCCTCTCTTAACTCCGGCGGTATAAATTGTAATTTCAGCAAGGAAAAGATATTTTTTTCCCGGCTAGTTGCGATAAGTTTGTTTTTGTCATCATTAGAAAAGACACCGTATTCATTAATTTTAAACCCAAGCTTATTAGCTAACTGCCTTAATTTTATATTAAAGCCCTTGGAACCGGTAAAATAGAGAAGAGCTGCAGGAAAACTTTCCTCGGTAACAACTCTTAAATCAACTCCTATGTTGTTTGTCCTGGTAATTATAGAGGATTTTGTTTTACCCTTAGCAACAACCCGGTCAACAAATTCTAATTTTGTAAACTTATCCATGATTGTCTCTGATTTTTTTGCCGCCACAAGGATATCAATATCTTTTACGGTTTCCTTTTTTCTCCGTAATGAGCCTGCTATTTCAATTTTTTTAACATCTTTTATTTTTTTTAACTCACCTATAAAATCATCGGCCATATCACTGGCTAAGTAAAAAGGTGTTCTCTGAGATGTCTTCCTTAATAGTTCAATACCTTTTAAGATATTCTCCTGTGTCTTAACTCTTATACCTTCTAAGGTTTCTAGACCGCCATTTTTAGCTGCCTCTTCTAAAGAATCAATATTATCTATGCCTAATTTATCGTAGATTAATTTAACTGTTTTTGGGCCAAGACCGGATATATCCAACATATCTAATAACCCTTGAGGTGTCTGAGCCTTTAACTCAACGTAATACTCTATCTCACCTTCAGTTAAATACTCGGTAATCTTAGCGGCTAAATCAGCCCCGATTCCGGGGAGAGATCGAAGTTCTCCTTTTTTAGATAAACTTTCCAACTCATCACCTAAATTTTCAATATTCTGGGCCCCTCGCTCATAAGCCCTGATCCGAAAGGGGTTGGACCCTTTTAACTCTAATATTAAGGCGATTTCACGAAATATTTGGGCAATTTCCTGGCTTTTCATAAGGTAATAATGATTTCGGAGGGTTAGGTGAAGTTAGCTTTTATTCCGGTTGTATTATTTCAGCTTTTTGTAATTGGCAGTAACTTTATTTTTTATTCCACCGCGAGATGTGAACTCTCCGATAATCGCAATTTCATGTGGTTTTAATATATTTTTTAAATCCGCAAGAATTTTATTTACCGCATGTTCGTTA
>CAJXAF010000053.1 GCA_913050175.1 uncultured bacterium | reverse complement strand
CTGCGCAATTATCGGTCTGTATTAAAGCTTAATTCAGAAATTGTCATAGAGGAGGGGAGCCTAAATAAAATTGAATTCTTTGCCTGGCTATCTGATTTTTTTAAGTTGCCGACTTTAAAAGAGGTTGCTTTTGACTCGTTATCAGCAGATATTAATTTGAGCGGTGAGTCTTTCCAATTGAGTAATATTAAAATGAATTATCAAGGTGTGATTTTGGGTGGATACTTTAAAATAAATCCAGATGACTTAATATCCAGCATTATTTCTTTAAAATTGTCCCGTCAGCTTCTTAAGACGTCACCGAGCTTTAGGTCGTTAGTTAGGGCTCTTGGGGATGAGTTTTCCTATTTAGATTTTGATTTTCAACTATCAGGCCTATACGATGCAATAAACTTTAAATGGCTTGATTCACGATTTAAAAAGAGTTTAAAGGCAAGAATACCTGATTTTTTTGAGAGGGGGATAGAGAAAAGAGTTGAAAATTTAATTGATAAAGTAAGAAGCCAGAATTAGCCGAGAGGCTAAGGGACAAATAAAAAAAGCACAAGGCAACGGCTAGACCTTGTGCTTTTATTTTTATTTTAAGTATTTTTAGAATCTTGATCCGGAATTATATCCGCCGCGGTCAGATCCGCCAAAGTTATCGTTACGAGGTTTCATTTTTTGAGCCTTACTAACTCTAAGCTGTCTTCCGCCAACTTCTTGACCATTGAGAGCATCTATAGCTTGCTGAGCAAGTTCTGCGGTTTCAAATTCTGCGAAGCCAAAACCCTTTGACCTCCCAGAATATTTATCGGTTATTATTTTTACTTCTTTGGGGGTTGCGCCTTTTTCTTCGATTGCTGCGCGTAGCTCGTCTTCGGTAATTTCAAATTTTAAATTCCCTATGTAAATTTTCTTATCTTCTTCCATGGAATCTCTCTCCTCTTAAAAAACAAATATCTACACAATTTACTACCGATTAGCGTTGTTGCTTTTTCCTTTTTTCCCTCCTTTTTTGAGATGGCTTCGTGTAATATTGCCGTTCCCGAAATTTCTTTATAATGCCCTCTCGTTTACATTGGGCATTGAATTTCTTTAAAGCTCTCTCAAAGCTCTCATTTCCTTCTATTCGTACTTCCGCCATTATTCCTCCTTCAAGTAGAGTAGATATCTTCTAATCGGTAATAAACATCTACGGTTAATCCAATAATCGAACTTTTATACCACAATTCCCTCTATTTGAAAAGAGAAAAAAATAAAGGTTATTTTCCTAAGCTTGCGTTAGAGACAAGTATCTCCTTATGTATTTAAGGAGTTTTTCTACCTCAATCGGCTTTATTAGGTAGTCGGTGGCCATAAGGCGCTTACCCTCAAAGAGAAAATCGGTTTGGGACTTAGCTGAGAGAAGAATAACTGGAATATCTTTGGTTATTTCACTTAACCTTATCTCTCCCAGCACCTTAAAGCCATCTTTTTTAGGCATTACTATATCTAAGAGTATTAAATCAGGTTTTTCTGCAAGGGCCATGTCTAAGCCTTGTTTTCCGTCAAAAGCAGTAACAACAGAATATCCCTTTGCCGTAAGCATATTCTTTAATCTTAAGACAACCTCAGCTTCGTCATCAACTACTAATATTTTACTAGACATTTTACCCCTCCCCTTATTGAAGTAGAAGATATTCTATCATAATAATTAGGGAAAAATAGCATTTATTGCACTTTTTGCCTTGAATTATAGGCAAAAAGAAGTTATAATTTAAAAGGATGAAGAAAAGTACTTTAATATTACTAGCTTTTTTAATATCTTTATTATTCTTGCCTATGAGTTACGCCCAGGAACAAATTGTTGTCCTTCAGACAAATCAGGGGGATATTACCATAGAGCTTATGGGTGATGCCGCTCCTAAGGCTTGTGAGAATTTTACCGGCTTGATTGCCAAAGGCTACTATGATGGTATTATTTTTCATAGAGTAATAAAGAAATTTATGATTCAGGGCGGAGACCCTACTGGAACTGGTATGGGTGGCGCTTCGCTCTGGGGAAAACCTTTTGCCGATGAAGTCTCAAGCGATGTCACTTTTGATGAACCCGGTATTTTAGCGATGGCCAATTCCGGTCCTAGCACCAACGGCAGCCAATTCTTTATTACAGTGGCTAAGACCCCTTGGCTTAATATGAAACACACTATTTTTGGCAAAGTCATTTCCGGATATGACGTAGTTCAAAAAATTGAGAGTATCAGCACTGGTCCTGGTGACAAACCTCTTAACGAACAGAAGATTATAAAGGCTTACCTTAAATAATTCTCAATACATTTTTTCAATCCTAAATTAGTTTTTGCTTTAAATTACCTATATTTTAGAGCAAAAAAGCTTTATTTTTCCGCTAGAGGTCTAGTTTAGCACCCCTTTGACCATTTAAATTCCAAAACTTCTCCTTTTGACATTTTTTTTACAAACCTTTTACCAAACCATGATAACTCAAATTTGCATTAGTGTTATAAAGAAACTGGAGGGATAAGATGGGTAAAGTAAAAAATGTAAAAAAAGGAGGTGTAAGGATGGGCAAGCTAAAATTTCGTCTAGTTAATTTAGCTTTGGTATGTTTATTCGTCTTCGGAGGTTCACCTAAGGGGTTTAGCCAAAATGCAAGAGAGATCAAATCTTTAATCAGAAACTTAGAGGTTGGTCAGCCTCTATTTTATGAAAACTTAACAATTATCCCAATCTACAACACAAGGATTAATAACCACATCAAATATGTGACTTTAGACCGAGCCCTGAAAAAGGGATGGCTTGAGATTAAAGAATTAGATGGCGGACGCGTTCCCGAGGTCCAGCTGTCTAATAAGTCGAATAACCATATTTATATTATGGGAGGAGAGATATTGACCGGGTGTAAACAAGATAGGATCGTAGGCCGAGATGTCTTGATTAAGCCTAAAAGCAGAAATATTTTGGTCCCAGTTTATTGTGTAGAACAAGGCCGATGGAATTATGAGTCAGATAATTTTTATAGCCAAAGTAATTTAGGAACTTATAAATTACGCTCTCAAGCTCAAATCGCCGGCAGCGAAGCTCAAACTCGTATTTGGGAGGGAGTCTCAGATATGTCCAGAAGCCTTGGTGTAAGTTCCGGGACAAACGCTTATCAGGAGATCTATGAAGATAAAGAGGTAAGCAAGCGAGTTAAAAAGATCGAAAGATATATCCAGAGTGTTCCCCAACTGCATAGTGATACTGTTGGAGTAGTCGTTGGTCTTGGCTCAAAAATTGTCAGTGTAGATATATTTGCGAATCCCTATCTTTTTAAAGCCCTATGGCCGAAGTTAGCTAAATCATCTGCACTTTCGGCAGTAAACGAATCAAGCACAGGCACAATTACTCAAACTGATGCAGCCCAATTCTTACGCACTTTACATGATAAAACCTACATTCAAAAGAGTGCTATTGATTTGGGTTTCGAGCTTTCGGTGTCTGATCATTCAGCAAATATTAACGCTTTAGTTTATGCAGGAAGCGTTATTCACTTAGCTGGGTTTAGCCAAGATAACAATAATAAAAGTTATTACCAAAACCATGACCGCGGGCGAAGAATTCCGGTCATGATTCGATAGAGGTTAGAAATGATGTATTTGAAAGTAAAAAAGGAGGCTAAGATGAGAAAAGGTAAATTTTTGACAGTCGCAAGTTTAATTGGTTTATTGTTTCTTGCAACACCAAATGCAGAAGCAGGAGTGAAAGTCAACACTGGCATCGATCGGCCAGTTATAGTTGAAGGCTTGGGAGAAGAGGTAGTCGTAAAAGTTGGTATATTGGCTCAAAATCCAATTAAGAGTACTAAACGGCTACCTCTAAATATTTCAGTAGTCCTGGATAAATCAGGGTCAATGGGTAGCGCTGATAAGATGGAAAATGCAAAAAGGGGAGCCATTGAAGTTATTCAGAATCTTACTGCCGGTGATATATTTTCTTTAATTGTCTATGATAGCTCGGCACGAGTTGTTATACCAGCTCAATTAGTCAAAGACAAACAAGCTCTTATTCAACAAGTAAGGAATATTTATTCTGGCGGCAATACTGCCCTTTACGATGGTGTTTCCTTTGGAGCTTCTGAAATACGCAAGAATATTACCAAAGAATATATCAATAAGATTGTACTTCTTTCTGATGGCCTGGCTAATAGAGGGCCAAGCTCAACAGAGGATTTGGCCGAATTAGGAAGGCAATTGTCACGTGAGTCTATTTCTGTCTCTACCATAGGTGTAGGGCTTGATTACAATGAAGATTTAATGACTAGCCTTGCTGAAGAATCAAGCGGTAATACCTATTTTGCTAAAAATAGTGATGTACTTCCAGATATTTTTACTGCTGAAATTGGTGAATCAATGACCTTAACTGCTCAAGATGTAGTGATCCGCCTAGAATGTAATGATGCTGTTTTACCGGTTTCCTTTATTGGTAGAAAAGGTGAAATTATGGGTAAGAATATGCAGACTGAAATCAAACAACTATTTGCCTATAATGAGAAGTATGTGCTTTTTCAAGTAAAAGCTCCTAAAGGTGCACATGGCCAAACCAAACAATTAGCAAAAGTAATTGTTGAGTATCGAGATCCTTATACTCAAAAAACAGTAAAGCAGGATAGTGAGATTAGAATTAGCTATGATAAAAGCCAGAAAGCAGTAGAGAAAAATTTGGATAAAGATATAGTTAAACAAGTAGCCTTGACTCAAGTATCTAAAAGGAAGCAAAAAGCAATTAGCTATGCTGATAAAGGAGATTATAAGCAAGCATCGAAGATTCTAAGTGAAAACAAAACCCTTCTTGAAAAGACTGCTAAACAATGTGATAATGATAAAGAATTACTTGATGAAGCCTTAAAAAACGAAACCAGATCCAGGGAAGTCAAGAGTGGTGGTGGTTTTAGTAGTTTTTTACGCAAATTAACAGTTAATGAAGCCTCAACTCAGACCAAGCAGCAATATACGCCGGGAGCATGGTAAGAAGCAGAACTAATTTTGCAGGTGCAGGCAAAATCAGCTTGCACCTGCATTGATTACTTATGAATAAGTCAAAATTAACCCCATACTTAGGTCTATGTTTTATAGTTGCTGTAGTGCTCCCCAGTATAATACTTGCTGTTATTGCTTTTCGCTCAATTAGCCGAGAGCAGGCTTATATGGAAAAGCAAATGCAAAATTCTCTGCAGACAGAAGTCAGTTATGTGGCTTCTTTAATTGATGCTCACCTTAAAAAAATAGAAGAGCAATTAAACGATTCAATTATTATTTCTAACAGCCAGAGCATTGCTGATCAGCTGTCAAGATGGAGTAGTTCTTTTGAATTGGTAGAGATGCCTTTTTATCTTTCTCCTACTCAAGATATTCTCTGGCCAGATTATCAGCAATCCCTGACTAACAGCCAGCGATCCTTCTTAAATTGGAATAAACAATTCTTAGCTGATGAAATACGTATTCCTGTTTTTGAAAATGTTGCCGTTGCTTATAAGGAAGAAATCCTTAAAGAAGTTGATATATCTAAAAATATTGAAGTAGCAGCGCAATTAGTTGATGAAGATATTTCTGAGGGCAAAGGCGGATCTTCATTCAGCAGTACATCGTTAGCTAAAGCTGATGAACCCACGGATAAAGGTAAGAGTTATTATGACAGTGAGTACAGGTCTCAACAGGCAATCAGCCAATTCCGCCAGTATGCGCCTGTACGGGAAAAAGTATATGAGCAGGCTCAGGCAACTGGTAAAAAAGTCCTTAAGCGTACTGTGCAAGTTTCAGATCAAGTTGGATCCCCAGAATTAAAAAATAAATTAGCTAATGAACTACAGGAAGTAAATAATGAACCAGAGTCAATTTTTGTTGAGCAGCCATTAAAATTCAGTCAGATAGTTTCTCAAGGCTCTTGGGGAATTATTCCTCGCTTTATTGAAGATGAATTGAAATTCATTTTTTGGAAAAGATTAAGCAGCAATTATATTGTTGGCTGCATGATAAATACGAAAGCCCTTCAAGAAGAAATAATTTCGGTTTTGCCGGATATCTATACTTCAGCCCGTGTTTTAACTGTACTCAATGAAAAGGGTTCGCCTTTGATTACTCCGGTTGAATCCCTGCAGCGCAATTGGCGGCGTCCTTTTGCTGCCGGAGAGATTAGTGAAAAACTGCCGCGTTGGGAAGTTGCCTCTTACCTGAGTGATCCAAATTCAATTTCTTCAAAAGCTCGACTAAGGGAATTCATAATGTTTATACTGGTGGCAATTTTATTTATTTCAATAGTAGGCGGCGGCGTTCTGGTTTTGCGGTCATTACATAGCGAGATTACTCTCACTCAGCAGAAGACTACTTTTGTAGCTAATGTATCCCATGAACTCAAAACTCCTTTAACCTCGATTCGTATGTTTGCTGAGATCTTAAAAGATAAACGTCAGCCTGATCAGGGAAAAAAGAGCAAGTATCTGAATATTATGGTTTCTGAGGCTGAACGCTTAACCCGCCTGATTAATAATGTTCTTGATTTCTCAAGAACAACAGAATCCAAAAAGCGTTATGCTATGAGAAAGATAGATATTGTTTCGCTTTGCCGGGAGATCATGGAAATTCAGAGAGTGCGCCTGGAACAGAAAGGTTTTGAAATTAGCTTTGACTCTGATATTGAAGCTCTATCTGTAGAAGCTGACGAAGAAGCAATAAAGCAAGCGATAATTAACCTCCTTTTTAATGCTGAAAAATATTCAACTGACACTAAAAAGATAGGAATTGATATCAAGCAGGAGGAGGAGAGCGTATTAATTAACATAAAAGATAGAGGCGTTGGTATTGACCTAAAACATGCTAAACATATTTTTGAAGAATTTTATCGAGTAGATGATTCTTTAACTTCTGAAGTAAGAGGCACAGGTCTCGGCCTTACTATTGCTAAAAGAATTATCAAAGATCACGCCGGTCAGATTAAATATATTCTGCGTTCAGGTGGGGGATCAGTTTTTCAGATAAAATTGCCAATTAAGGAGAGTTAGGATGAAGAAAAAAATTCTGGTTGTTGAAGATGACCCTTCAATACTTACTGGTTTGATTGATCTACTTAGTTCAGAAGGATATGAAGTTGCTTCGTCTACAGACGGCTCCCAAGCCTTAGTACTATATAAACAGCATAAGCCTGATTTAATTTTACTAGATATTATGATTCCTCAAAAAAGCGGTTATGATGTTTGCCGGGAAATTAGAAAAGAGGATCCTTTAACACCGATTTTAATGCTGACGGCAAAAGGTGAGGAAGTTGATAAAGTTGTTGGTCTTGAAATAGGAGCTGATGATTATATAGTTAAACCTTTTGGAGTTAAAGAGCTTCTGGCTCGGGTTCGGGCAGCCTTGCGGAGAAGAGAAGTAAAGCCTGCTAAAAAAAATGATACTCCCATTAAATTTGGCGATATATACGTTGACCCTAAAACCTTAAAAGCAACTAAAGGTAGTAAAGAATTTAAAATTATTCCTAGAGAAATTGCCCTCCTGCAATTATTCATTTCCCGCGATGGAGAAGTCCTGGATCGGGCCATTATACTTGATAAAATATGGGGAGTGCAATATGAAGGGACAACCAGGACTTTGGATCAGCATATTGTAAAGCTGAGGCAAAAAATTGAGGACAATCCTTCTGACCCTAAATATATCATAACAGTTCATGGTGCCGGCTACAGGTTTGTTTCAAAACAGTGAATTTTATGAAAATTTTTATTAGTGATTTGCACTTAGGCGACGGTTCAAAAAGCGATGACTTTAACCGCGATCAGGAGTTTTTAGAATTTCTTGATTTTGTTGAAGCCAAAGCCACCGAGCTCATAATCGTGGGAGATTTCTTAGAGCTCTGGCAAGCTGACTTAGATAAAATACTACTTAAGCATGAAAAGGTCATCACAAGATTACTAGGCTTAAGAGAAAAGATAAAATTAACTTATGTGATCGGCAACCACGACTATGTTCCTTTTATTAAATTCACTGACTTAGGTTTAGGAATTTGTTTACAATATAATGATCCCCAAAGCGGTATAATTGCTGAGCACGGGTTTCAGTATGATATATTTAACTCCTACCAGGATCCCAATGAAAGCCTAAAGCAACCAATAGGCAAATATTTTGCTCAAAGCATTGGTGTTCTTGAAAAATTAATCCATCCTAACGTAGATCAATGGGCAAAAAAAGCCTTAGAGGGGATTGATACATTTTTTCAGAGTGCAGTATCTGTGAAGAATAAAGTTTCTCCCCAAAGCCAAGAGTACTTTGATAAAGGCGGGCATTTTGGTGAGTTCGGCGAAGCTGTGAAAGCACACATTAATAGGGGAACAAAGGTTGTTATTTTTGGACATATCCATCGACCGGAATTAAGCCAAAAAGGTCAGGGCATCTATGCTAATTGCGGGACTTGGGTAGATGGCTCAAAGCCAACTTATATTGCTTGCCATAAAGATAGGATTGAGCTTAATTACGCCCTTAGCCATAAGAACTTGAAAATCTTATCAAGAGACACCTAGCAATTCAATCCAGCTGATTAAGGCATTTTAATAAAAAGTGAGTATTGTCCTTTGAGTATTTTTCAGTATAATGGTTAAATAACGAATAAAAGATTATAGGAGGAAAATATGAGTAAGTGTAAAACCTGTGGTGTGCCTTTAGAAGGTGCTATTAGCACAATACCAAAATTAATTTTTGGTGTTAAACCTTCAGATAAAAATCCTGAAATTTGCAATAAATGCGTTGCTAAAGAAAAAGAGAAAAAATACAAATGTCATATCTGTGATCGCATGATTCACCAGGAACACTCCTTAGAACATGTTAAGGCTGAAGAGTATTTGGTTTCTTTGATTAAGAAAGATCAGA
>CAJXAF010000052.1 GCA_913050175.1 uncultured bacterium | reverse complement strand
AATGAAAATAGCGATGAGATAGCAGTTGCTTTTAGCGTTAAATTGCCGTTTGAGATGCGGGAAGAGAAAGCCAACCTTAAAAAGGCAAATTTTGAAAAAAAACAATTACTTTTGAAATTAAAACTTATCGAACGCCTGATTTTAAAAGATATAAACGATAAGGTTACTGAACTTAAAATATTTAATAACCAGGTTAAACTGAATAAACAAATTTCTGGGCTCCATGAGAAAAAACTTAAATATCAGACAAAACGCTTAAGTTTTGGCCGGTCTGATTCCGATACCCTAATTCGCTACCAGGAGGAATTATTTTTGGCTAAACTTGATTTAGCCAAGGCTTTATATGACTATCGAATTGCCCTGATGGGATTAGACTTAAGTAAAAATACTCTTTTGGATAAGTATTGGCATGATCCCCTATAGGATTAAATTATGAAGATTTCTGAATTCTCAGTTAAAAATTCTTTAACGGTCAACCTGATATCTCTTTTTATCTTGATTTTGGGATTTGCTACCCTCTATATATTTCAAATCCGCAGAGAAGCCTTCCCTGAGGTTTCCTATGATATTGTTTTAGTCGATACATTTTATCCCGGGGCAGCTCCACAAGAGGTAGAACGCTTAATAACTGTACCAATAGAGAAAGAGCTTAAAACTGTCGAAGGCCTAGAGGAGATGAGTTCAACCTCTATTGAGAATCGTTCCAATATAATGATGAAGATCAGCCAGGATGCAAAAGACAAGGATAAGGTTATCGATGACATTAAAAACGTAGTTGATCGAGTTAAAAATTTACCTAAAAATTTAGAGGACGACCCTATAGTTACGGAAATAACTTCCGGAGAAATTCCGATTATTCAGGTAGCCTTAAGTGGTGATTTAAGTGAAGAAAATTTACAGGCCAATGCTGAAAATTTAGAGGATTTACTCGAGGATATTCCGGGAGTATCTTCAGTTAAAAGACGGGGTTGGCGTAATCGGGAAGTCTGGGTAGAGGTAGATCCGAATAGGATGAGAAATATGCACCTTAGTCTTGAGGAGATCAGCCGGGCTTTAGATAAGCAAAATATGAGTATCCCGGCCGGTAAAATTAGGGGAACAAATGAATTCAGTATCAGGACTACGGGTGAGTTTTTTACCCTGGCTGAAATAGAGGATGTAGTTATCCGGGCTAATGAAGTCGGTAATTGGCTGCGGATTAAAGATGTTGCTAAAGTTAGTTTTGCCTTTGAAGACGAGGATCTTATAAATAAGAACTTTGGTACCCGTTCAATAAATCTCACCGTTATAAAACGCTCCAGCGGTGATGCTATTAAAATAGTTGATCAGGTAAAAGAGGCAACTGATAATTTCTTAAAGAACGCTGACCCAAATCTTAAAACCGCCTACATAAATGATATTTCTTTTTATATTAAACGCCGGCTTGGTGTTTTAAAAAATAACAGTATTATCGGTTTATTACTCGTATCCTTGGTCCTGGTGCTTTTTTTAAATGTAAGGGTTGCTTTGATAACCGCCCTTGGCCTGCCAATTGCTTTTTGCGGAACCTTAGCCATCATGGGCGCACTTGGCTTAAGCGTTAATTTAATCACCATGTTCGGTTTGATCATAGTTTTAGGTATGCTGGTTGATGACGGTATTATCGTGGCCGAGAATTGCTCGCGCTACTTAGAAAAAGGTTTGACTACCAGAGAGGCGGCTGTTCGTGGCACCCAGGAAGTTATTAAACCGGTAACAACAACTATTATTACAACCATTGCTGCTTTTTTCCCTTTACTCTTTATGAAGGGGATGCTGGGTAAGTTTATTTGGGGCATACCTTTAGTCGTAATCATTGCCCTGCTTTGTTCTATCTTTGAAGCTTTTGTAATCTTGCCTTCACACTTTGCTGATTTTGTTAATAAAAAGAAGTTTAAATCAAAAGTCGATAAACCATGGTTTAAAAAATTTATAGAGCGCTATACAGGCATACTCAATAAAGCTTTAAACAAGCGTTACCTGGTTATGCTGTGTTTAGTAGTTATGCTTTTTCTAAGTGGCTGGATAGCTAAAAGCATGCCTTTTGTCCTCTTTGGTTCAGAAGAAGGCATTGAGCAGTTTTATGTTCGGGCCGAGGCTCCGGTAGGGACAAATCTTTATGCTATGGAGGAATTAATGCAGCAAGTTGAGGGTATCGTAGCTAAACTGCCCAAACATCAACTCCAGTCTTATACTACAGAAGTAGGTTCTATTGGTGAATCCTGGTTTTTTGACCCTTATGGAAAATCCGGAGGCAATTTAGCTCAGGTTACAGTCTACATAACTCCTTTTAATCAGCGTAAAGCCACCGTTAATCAGATTACCGATAGCCTCAGGCCTTATCTTGATGACCTGAAAGGTTTTGAAAAGGTTTATTTTGAGAAAGATCATTCTGGGCCGCCCATAGGTAAGCCAATAGCTGTGCAGGTAAGAGGTGAGGATTTTGTAGTTTTAGATGAAATAGCCGAGAAGATTGTTTCCTTTCTAAACAAAACTAAAGGAGTTTTTGATATTGCTAATGACTATGAGGTTGGACGAAAAGAGATCGAGGTAGTAGTGGATAAGGAGGCAGCTGCTCAGGCTGATTTGAGCATATCTGAAATAGCTACCTCAATTCGTAACTCTTTTAAAGGCGCAATAGCGACTTCAATTAAGCCAGTTCAAGCTGAAGAAGAAATAGACGTTATAGTCAGATTTCCTTCAGAATATCGAGATAAGCGCCAGGCTTTTGAGAAAGTATTGATTCCTAATAGATTTGACAATCTTATTCCTTTGCCCAATATTGCTACCCTAAAGGAGAATGTAGCTATTGCCAGAATTAAACACTTAGACGGAAAACGGGTTGTAACAGTAAGAGCTGATGTTGATAAGAAAAATATCACTTCATCTGAGGCAAACGCCATTCTGGCTGAAGAGTTTAAAGATATAGCCAAACTTTATCCCGGGTATCGGCTGGAGTTTTCCGGAGAACAAGAAGAAAACATAAAGTCAAAACAAGGTTTTCTCCTGGCTTTTGGTTTATCATTTCTTTTAATCTTTTTAATCCTGGCTGCTAATTTTAATTCTTTAATTCAACCTTTAATAGTTATGTCAGCCATACCTTTTGGCCTTATTGGAGTAATTTGGGCTTTTCATTTTCATGGTTATCCTTTAAGCTTTTTTATGATGATGGGCATTGTTGGCTTAACCGGAATTGTTGTAAATGATTCGATAGTCTTAGTCGAATTTATTAACAATTTGCGTCGTTCGGGAGTCGAACGGAGAAAATCCATTGTTGAGGCTGGTAGACTACGCTTGAGACCGGTAATCCTTACCACGATCACAACATCTTTAGGCTTAGTGCCAACAGCTTATGGAATTTGGGGAGGGGACCCATTTCTTAGGCCTATGGCTCTAACAATAGTCTGGGGAATAGTTTGTGCTACAGTTTTAACTTTAATAGCTCTACCTTGTATCTATGCTATTATTGACGATATTACCTTAAAACTTATCGGTCATTCAACAGTGAAAAGTCAAGATGGCTAAAGCATAACTAACCTCTTCAGTTATAAAAATTGCAATTTAGTCCGCCTTTAGTATAATCGTTATATAACCTAAAAAACCAATGATAGAAAAACCACTGCTTTTAACTATATATCAGGCTGCCAGTATGCAGCGCTGGAATGATCAAATTAGGACAGTTGACTTAACTGAGCTTGATAAGCAGGCTCATAAGATGGTTATTGCCTATATCTTAGGAAAGTTTGAAGAGGATTTAGGTACCCAAGGCCTAGACTGGATAGAGATCATTGAAGGCGGAATTTTTGAATATCTGCAAAGAACTGTTTTAACTGACCTAAAGCCACCATTATTTCACAAAATCAAAGAAGATAGAGAAAAGTATATTAAACTTAACCAGTGGGTCTATGATAAGATTTATCCGGTTATTTCCTGCTTGGGTGATCCTTTCTGTCAACGTTTTAAAAATTACTTAATGGATACCGAGCGCAATCTTAACCGGAGAATTATTAGTGCAGCTCACTTCTACGCTACTAAGTGGGAGTTTGATATTATTGAGCGGTCTAATCCTAGCGGTTACGGGATTGCTGAGATTAAAAAAGATATCTTAAGTAAGCAGAAGAAGTATCAGGACTTAAGAAGCATGCGGGAATTTCTTTTCTCGCAGAAATTAAAATATTTTATCAATATTTGCGGACAACTGCGTTTTCAAATTCGCTGGAGCCACTTACATCGTGTGCCTAAGACTTCTGTTTTAGGGCACATGCTTTTAGTCGCCACCTTATCGTACTTATTCTCTCTTCAGGCTCAATCAGACAAAGACATGAGAATTAATAATTATTTTACCGGACTATTCCATGATTTACCTGAGGTCTTAACCCGCGATATTATAAACCCTGTTAAAAAGTCTATAGAGGGCTTAAGTGAATTGATCAAGGAATACGAGTCAGAAGAGATGAATAAGAAGATATACACTCTTTTGCCGGAAAAATGGCATCAGCAAATGCACATGTATACTGAGGATGAATTTTCTAAAATTTCCAGCCGTGATGGAAATTTAGTTAAAGCCGTAGATGATCTTACAGCTTTTATTGAAGCTTACCTGGCTTTAAAGAACGGCATGATCAGCGAGGACTTTCATAAGGCTGTTAGTGATGTCAAAGAAAAATATAGTTCTAAAGTTATACTAGGAGTAGATTTCGGTAAAATTTATACAGAGTTTACTTAGGCAGACTTTAAATTACAAAAAACATGATTAAAAAAATTATTACTTTTTTAACAATTGATATTTGGCGAATCCGTCTTAGGGATCTTTCTCGCTCACAATCATTTTTTATAAAACAGCTGAGGATTGTTCTTTTAGCTTTGCGTGGTTTTGATGAGGATAAGTGTCAATTAAGAGCTTCGGCTTTAACTTATTACTCCTTGCTTTCAATAGTTCCGGTAGTAGCCATGGCTTTTGGTATAGCGAAAGGCTTTGGCTTCGAGAGGGTTTTAGAAAGGCAGCTATTAGATAAATTCCCCGGTCAGGAAGAAGTCCTTAACCAGGTAGTAGATTTTGCTCACGCTTTACTTGAGAATACCAGGGGAGGAATGATTGCTGGAATAGGTATTACAATTCTTTTTTGGACAGTTATTAAGGTGCTGGGAAATATAGAAAAGTCATTTAATGATATCTGGGGTATAAAACAAGCTCGAGCCATGGGTAGAAAATTTAGTGATTACCTTTCAATAATGCTTATTTGTCCTATCTTGGTAATTTTATCAAGTAGCCTTACTGTATTTATAACTGCTCAAGTAACCTTAATAACCCAAAAAATTGAGTTATTAGGCATGTTAAGTCCGGCTATATTTTTTATTCTGAAATTACTACCTTACGGTGTGATTTGGATTCTTTTTACTTTCATCTATACCTTTATGCCTAACACAAAAGTTAATTTCAAAGCCGGGTTTCTAGCGGGGATAGTTGCCGGAACAGCTTATCAGGTTGCTCAATGGGGTTATATTACTTTTCAAATAGGAGTTGCTAAGTATAATGCAATCTATGGCAGCTTTGCAGCCTTGCCTTTATTTTTAATCTGGATCCAATTGAGCTGGTTGATAGTTCTTTTTGGGGCAGAGATATCTTTTGCTCACCAGAATGTTGATATGTATGAGTTTGAGCCGGATTGTTTGAAAGTTAAAGGTTCTTTTAAGAAGCTATTAGCCTTGCGGATAACAAATCTCTTAGCTAAGAACTTTTCTTCCGGGAAAAACCCATTTACAGCTTCAGATATTTCCCATGTTTTGGAAGCACCAATTCGTCTAATAAGGCAGATTTTGCATGAGTTAGTAGAGGCCAATATAATTTCTCGAGTTAAAACCGAAGAGTATAAAGGTACAGCTTTCCAGTTAGCCCGGGACAGTTCTGTTTTAAGTATTAATTATGTAATTAAAGCTCTGGATTCCAGAGGGGTTGACAATATACCTATTGCCCAGACAGAAGATTTAAAGGTTCTGTCAAAGAGCTTAAAAGATTTTGATTCGATTTTAGATGAAGCTTCTCCTAATAAGCTTCTCAAGGATATATAAAATGAAGAAAATAATCTATCTTTTTCTTATAGTCATTTTCACTATTCTTACTATAGCTTTTTATAAGTATAGTATGCGATATATCCATGAAAAAAAGATCTTAAAAGAGGTAATCTCACGCCTTGAGGCGGATTCGCGGATTGCTGAAGTTCTGGTTACAAATGTAAAATTCGATGAGGAGAAGAATAAAACCTACACTACAATTAAGTTCTTAGAGTATGATATTGCAGGTAAACCGCTTGAGTCTAAATATTTTACTTTTGCTGGCAATATTATCCAGTTTCAGTCATTAGTTGTGAGATTTGATGATTCTTTTATTAAACTAAAAGACCAGTTTAAAGGCAGGTCAGCTTATTTATTTTGGAAAGTATTTATGCTGGACGGAGAAGATACTACAGAATATGAGATTGCAAAAGTAAAGGAAATACCCCAAGGGTATAAGTTAGAAGAAAGAGATGACCCCTTAGAAGTTAAATTTTGGTCAGAATTTTGGACTTATGCCTTAGATTCGAATATTAACCAGAAAAAAGGTATTAAAAATGCCCAAATTGAGGCCCCTGGCACTGTCTTTGTCCCCGGTACCTTATATACGATTAAGATTGAACATGATGGCGGTATGCGAATCGACACTAAAGAATTGCCACAAATTCTAAGAGGCGAATATATTCCGGAGTAGATAAGATATGTTTTTTTACTTACTGATATTGTTTACTGTTATCCCGGTAATTGAACTGGCTTTTTTGATTAAAATTGGTCAGAATATAGGTCTGAACAATACGATTTCGATTGTTATTATAACCGGTATAACCGGCGCATATCTAGCCAGGAGTCAGGGGTTTAAGGCAATAAGAAGGATAGAGAGCCAAGTCAACCAGGGCAATCTACCAGCCGATGAACTTTTTAACGGGGTTATTATTTTATGCAGCGGTCTTCTATTGCTTACGCCGGGATTCATAACAGATAGTTTAGGATTTTTAGGCTTGATACCAGCCTCGCGCAATTTTTTTAAGAAGATCTTAAAGAAAAAAATTAATGATATAGTAAACAGAAAAGGGGCGATTAACATTACTTCTTTTAAATCTAAGTAAATTCAGAGAGGAGAGATAAAAGCATGACCATTTTAAAGACCAAGAGAGTGAAATTGACAATTCTTACTATGTTTATGGTTCTAGGATTTTTTCATCCAGTTTTTGCCGAATCAGGAGCAGCTTTATTCAAAAAAGGCAAAGCTGCGGCTAAATCCGGGAGTAAGGAATTTGCCTTTTTATATTTTCGGGAAGCGCTCAGCCGTTCCCCTAAAGCTCATTTTTCTGATGATGCTCTTTTTGCTTTAGGAGAGTATTGTCTAAGCTTGAACAATTACGCCTACGCTGCTAAGTATTTTAACCAATATATATCAACTTATCCTAAGTCAGATGTAAAAATATTTGCCTGCAGTTACCTACTTTCGCTTGCTAAAATTGATAAGAAAGAGGACCTGATTAAAGAATTAGAAAAAGAAATAGTGACCTTTTACAATTTGAGTCTACTTTTTAGTGAATTTAAGGAGTACAATTACAGGTCGGCTTTTTCAAAAAAGTATAAAGCCAGGTATTATATTGACCGGGTAGAGATATATATCGATGGGGCCATTGCTACGCAAATATCATACTAGAGCGCTTTTTCTTCTTTCGGCAACAATTCTGCTCTCCTATCTTTTTGTTACCTTCCTTGGTAATTTCTTTCTTTCTCCAAAAAAGGAATCTTTCCAAAATAGTATTTCCCAAGTATTTGATCAAGCAGTAAACATTGAAAGTATTGAATATGTTTTTCCTTTAAGAATTAGCTTGAAAGGCATCTACATTTATCCTGATTTAAAAGCTCAATCCCCAGAGCTTATTTTTATAAAGCGACTGGATTTAGGACTTTCATTTCTCCAAACACTAAAGACGAAAAAAATGGCCGTAGTAGCAAGTGCTTTCTTAAATACTGAATTCAACTACCGGGGTTGTTTTAGTTTTCTTAAAAATAATAAGAAAAAAGTAGTCCACCTAATTAAAACTTTGCCCAAAGACGTTGATTTCAAACTAATTTTTAAAGAGGCTAAGCTTAAAGTCTACGAAGAGGCTTCAACGCTAGAAGGTTTAGGATTCAATCTAAGCATTAATAAGAAAGATGATCAATTGAACCTTTCCGGTAACCTGGTACCGTTATTTTCAGGAGAATCCTTAGAGACAGACACCGCTAAATTCACCGAGTCTTTAAATCTTGATTTTAACCTCAAGGCTCTTTTGGGAAATAATGCCCTAATCTTAGAGAGGATCGAGATTGAAAATAAAAATTTCTACTTAAATCTTTTAGGTGATATAGATTCCCGGATTTTAAGTCTTAGCGGCTATGCCAGGATAAATGATATCTATAAAGAGAAAAAAGGCCTCAAAACCTTATTAGCAAAACAAACTAAAGATATTTTAGGAAAAGTTAAAAGCCAAGTTTCCGCCAAGCTCTATCAACCTAATTCATTCCACGTCTTTGATATCGATAGTAAGATCAATCTAGGTTTTCCGCTTCTTAATATAGATAAAATTTACTTTACCTTAGACAATACACCCTGCAATCTGACAGGGAATGTAAAACTTTCAGACAGTCTTTTCTTCGATCTTAATTTTTCATCATTTCCCGATCAGGTCCAAAATTTACGCCAGAAAAATACCAGGGCTTTTGATTTTAAAACAGAAGGAATTCTTACTTCAAAGGCTTCTAGCGGCAAGGCATTGCTTAGCTACAGGCGAAAATTTAAAGGTGATATCTTAAAAGAAGAGATAAACTTAAGCGTGGGTGGCTTGTCTTTTTTAGCTGATAAGAATTTAGATTTTAATCTTTCATTAAATGAAGCGAAAGTAAACTTTAAAAATAAAGATATTGAGTCTTACTTTGAGTTTAAAGATTTATCTTGTTTTTACCGTCCCAACGAGAAAAGAGTAAAGAATATTGAATTCACTTCCCTTATTTATGACGGCATTTTAAGCGGAAAACTTTCAATTGATCCCTTTAAGCGTCCGATTTCCTTGGGACTCGATTTTATACTTTTAGACTTAAGCAGTGAAAATTTTAGCAGGATCGTACCGGTTTTTTCCAATATTAAAGGGAAACTTCGATTACGT
>CAJXAF010000051.1 GCA_913050175.1 uncultured bacterium | reverse complement strand
ATAACTAACTGTTACAATTTAATTAAAGACATCGATTTCCACTTTCCTTTAGCTGAAATAATTTACCAACACCATGAGCGTTTAGATGGTTCTGGCTATCCCCGCCAGCTTAAGGGCGATCAGATACTGGAGGAAGCTCGGATCTTGGCTATGAGTGATGTTTTAGAAGCTATGACCCATCATCGTCCTTATCGTGAAGCCTTGGGTATTAAAAAAGCCTGCCAGGAGCTCAAAGGCGGCAGCGGCTGGCTTTATGATTCTAAGATAGTTGATATCCTCCTTGATCTGGTAGATTCTAATCCAGATAAGCCTTTTTGGATGTAACCAACCTATTTCTTACTTATTCAAACTGGTCCTTACTTTAATATTGAAAAAATTTATTTTTCAGTTATAATTGTCTAACAGCTTAGAGTTAGTAATAGTATATATACTTAGGAGGAATATAAATGCGACAAAAATTAGCAATGGATGGTAATACTGCTGCAGCATATATTGCCCATGCGACCAATGAAGTTATTGCAATTTATCCGATCACCCCTTCTTCGGGAATAGGGGAGATGGCTGATGAAAAATCCGCTAAAGGACAGACAAATATTTGGGGACAGGTTCCTAGCGTTACTGAGATGCAATCTGAAGCTGGAGCTGCCGGAGCAGTCCACGGCGCCCTTACTGCCGGAAGCTTAACTACTACTTTTACCGCTTCCCAAGGCTTACTCTTAATGATTCCCAATATGTTTAAGATTGCCGGAGAGCTGACTCCAACAGTATTCTATGTGACTGCCAGAACAGTGGCCACACATGCTCTATCTATATTCTGCGATCACTCTGATGTTATGGCTGCTCGTTCCACTGGCTTTGCTGTGCTTTTTGGCTCTAATGTCCAAGAAGTCATGGATATGGGCTTAATTGCTCAGGCCGCAACCTTAGAATCACGTATTCCTTTTATCTTTGCTTATGATGGTTTTCGTACTTCCCATGAGATTCAAAAAATTGAACAGCTCACTAAAGATGATATGCGGGCTATGATTAAGGATGAGTTCGTTAGCACCCATCGGGCCCGGGCTCTTAATCCAGAACGTCCTACTATTAAAGGAACTTCGCAAAATCCTGATGTTTTTTTCCAAGAAAGAGAAACAGTTAACAAACACTATGACAAAGCTGCTGCCGTGACACAAGATGTTATGGATCGCTTTGCTAAACTTAGTGGACGTAAGTATAAACTCTTTGATTACTGTGGCCACCCGGAAGCTGAAAACATAGTAGTCATAATGGGCTCAGCCTCAGAAACTGTCGAGGAGACTGTTGATTTTCTTAATAAGAAAGGTGAAAAATTAGGTTTATTAAAAGTGCGTTTATATCGTCCATTTTCAATTAAAGATTTCGTAAAAGCTTTACCGGCGACTACTAAGGCTATTGCAGTTTTAGATAGGACCAAAGAGCCGGGGGCAATTGGTGAACCGCTTTACTTAGATGTTCGAAGTGCTATTGGTGAAGCCCTAGAAGCTAGAATTGCACCATTTACACAGTGGCCTAAAATAATCGGCGGCAGATACGGTCTGGGGTCAAAAGAATTTAATCCCAGCATGGTCAAAGCAGTCTTTGATAATTTAGCCAGTGAAAACCCTCGAAATCACTTTACGGTAGGTATTAATGACGACGTAACTAACTTAAGTTTGGATTTAGACCGGGAATTCAGTACTGATGATCCGGAAAATTTTCGTGGTATTTTTTATGGTTTGGGTTCAGACGGAACTGTTGGTGCTAATAAGAACTCAATTAAGATAATCGGCGAATTAACTGACAATTATGTTCAGGCATTTTTTGTCTATGACTCCAAAAAAGCCGGAGCCCAAACTGCCTCACACTTAAGATTTGGCAAACACCCGATTAAGAGCACCTATCTGATTAAGTCAGCAAACTTTTTAGCCTGTCATAATTTTTCTTTTATTGAGAGGTATGACATCCTTTCAGCTGCTGAAAAAAATGCTGTATTTCTTTTAGCCAGCCCCTACTCTAAAGATGAAATTTGGGATAAGCTGCCAAAAGAAGTCCAAAAAACAATTATTGATAAAAAACTTCGCTTTTATGTTATCAACGCCTATAGGGTGGCTAAGGAGTTAGGCCTGGGAGCTAGAATTAATACTATTATGCAGACTGCCTTTTTTAAGATATCAGATATTTTAGCAACCGATAAAGCCAGTAAAGCTATTAAAGATGCAATAGCTAAGACCTATGGTAAGAAGGGTCAAAAAATAGTCGAAATGAACTGTGCAGCAGTTGATAAAGCTCTTGAGTCAATTGAAGAGGTGAAAGTCCCAAGTGCTGTAAGTAGTACTTTAGGAATTCATGATGCTGTACCTAGTCATGCTCCTGATTTTGTAAAGAGTGTAACTGCTAAGATAATTGAAGGCAAAGGCGATGAGCTTCCGGTTTCAGCATTCCCCCAAGACGGAACCTTTCCCTTAGGAACATCCCAATATGAAAAAAGAAACATTGCCGTAAATATGCCGGAGTGGGTTCCTGAACTTTGTATACAGTGTGGACAGTGTTGCCTTGTTTGTCCGCATTCGGTAATTAGGATGAAGCTCTATGATGATAAGTGTTTAGATAAGGCCCCGGAAAGTTTTAAGTCAATTAAAGCCAAGGGCAAAGACATGGAGAGCAAGTCATTTACAATTCAAGTTGCACCGGAAGATTGTACCGGTTGCGGCGAGTGTGTGGATACCTGCCCGGCCTTAGAGAGGGATTCTGAGAAAAAACCAACCGGGCGTAAAGCAATTAATATGGCTCCTCAAATTGCACTCCGCAAAAAAGAAGCAAAGAATTTTGATTTCTTTCTTTCAATACCGGATTTAAAACCCACTGAACTACCTTTTCCTATAGGTTCGGCCAAAGGCTCACAGCTGTTGCGGCCCTTGTTTGAATTTTCCGGCGCTTGCGCTGGTTGTGGTGAAACACCTTATATAAGCCTCCTAACCCAACTTTTTGGCGATAGAGCCCTCATAGCTAATGCTACCGGCTGTTCATCGATTTACAGCGGTAATCTGCCAACTACTCCCTATTGCGTTAACGATGAGGGTAGAGGGCCGGTTTGGTCCAATTCATTATTTGAAGATAATGCTGAATTTGGAATGGGAATGCGTCTGGCAGTTACTCAAATCCTAACAAAGGCAAAGTATCTTCTTAATGAATTAGTTCAAAATGAATTAAAAGACCAGAAAAGTCTCATTGAAGAGACCCTTAATGCTCCTCAGTTATCGCATCAGGATATAGCTTCCCAGAGAGGGCGGGTTGGAAAAATTCTTGATATACTAAAAAAATCAAAAAGTGATAAAGCTAAGGAATTTATCTCTATAGCCGATTATTTAGTTGAAAAAAGCGTTTGGATACTCGGTGGTGATGGTTGGGCTTATGATATTGGTTATGGCGGCCTTGACCATGTCATTGCTTCCGGTAAAAATGTTAACTTATTAGTTTTAGATACCGGTGTATATTCAAATACAGGCGGTCAGATGTCAAAGGCAACACCTATGGGGGCTATAGCTAAATTTGCCGCAGCCGGAAAATCACTCCCTAAAAAAGACTTAGCTCTCCTAGCAATAACTTACGGTAATGTCTATGTGGCCCGGATTGCTTTAGGCGCTAACCAATCCCAGACAATTAAAGCCTTTATCGAGGCTGAAAATTATGACGGCCCCTCATTAATAATTGCCTATACCCACTGTATTGCCCACGGAATTAATATGACTACAGCTTTAAACCAGCAGAAGAAAGCAGTACTCTCAGGAGATTGGCCTTTGATCCGTTATAATCCTGACTTAATAAAAGAAAACAAAAATCCCTTGCAACTTGATTGTAAAGCGCCTAGTATACCTTTAAAAGACTATATTTATGAGGAGAATAGGTTTAAGGGTCTACAAGCTATAGATAAAGAACGGGCAGATATGCTGCTTAAAGCATCTCAAGAGGATGTCTTAAGAAAATTTAAACTATATGAACACTTAGCAAACATGGATTCTAATTTAGACGCATACTTAAAAGAGACAATAAAGACAACTTAATTTAGAAATAGTCTGATTAATTAAAGGAGGAAGAAGATGGCAAAAGTTACAATTGATGAGAGCACTTGCGTAGGTTGTGGTTTGTGTTCAAATGCTTGTCCGGAAGTATTTGAGCTAAAAAGCGATGGGATAGCCATTGTAAAGACTCATGAGTGTGGCGATCATGATTTACATGATATTGCCTCCCAATGCCCGGTAAATTGTATACAAGTTGAAGATTAGATAAATTAGTTAAAATAGAATAATTAACCCCGTTAAGTAACCATTAGCGGGCTTTTTTATTGTTCGTCGTAGGGATAGAGTTCTAAGTTTGCGGTTTGACGTATATTGGTAATAAAATCTATACGCTCTTTATATTGGATTCGCTGGGTTAAGAAGGCAACGTAAGCAGGCTTTTTTTCCTGAAAATCCTTATCATCAAAAGGGGTTTTTTCAAGCAGCTTAACGATATAGGCAGATGTGTCAAGCAGCAAAGGTTTTGAATGAACCTGATTATCTTCTAAGGAAAATACTATCTTACTTATGTTTTCATCAAGGCCAAGGCCTTCGATATAGTCGTAGTATTTAAACTTCTCAGTTTCTTTATACTCAATGTCTTTAGAGTTGGCAAAAGTCTTAAATTCTTTTTCAGGACTAGCCTCGATTTTTTCAATTATTTCACTGGCAAATAACTCAGAGTCCTTCTTAGCATTATTTAGAATGTAGGCCTGGTGGACTTCTTTTTCAATCTCAGCTAAGGCTGGAGTGTACTGTTCTTGGCTGTCTATTTTTTCAAGAATAATTAATCCCTTATCAGTTTCAATAACCTGACTTAAAGTTTTATCGGGAAGAGCAAAAGCCATAATGTTTATTTGCGGCTGCCAGCCAATATCTTCAATTGGATCGGTTAAGGCTATCAAGTCTGTTTCTTTAACTGTCAGGTCCATGGCTTTTTCTAATTCAGCCATGGTATTGATTGTATTCAGGTTACCTAAGAGCTCGTTTCTTTTTTCTTCCTCGTTAGCAATTAAGGCATATTTAAATTTTACCTTTGCCTCAACAGCGAATTTGGGTTGATTTTGAGTATAGAAGTCTTCTAATTCTTTAGGGCTTATACCTACTTCAACGGCAAACTTCTTATAAGGAATCGAAAGGTAAGCAATTTTTGCTTCTTCAATGTCTTTTAAGTATAGTTCCTTTGCTTGATCGTCAGTAATATTGATTGAAATATGATTTATGAATAAGCGTTCAATTTTTACAAAGTCACGCACGTATTCTTCAAATGAGCGAGGAGTCAGAGCAAGTTGATTATAGTTGGATACTCTTACCAGGAAGCTTTCATAAGCGGTTTGGTCAAATTCGCCGGAGGAGAAAAATATTTTAGTTACCGGGTGCCTTTGAATGTATTCAATAACGTCTTTATCAGTTACAGCTATCCTTTCAGAATCGGCTTTTTTGCGTAAAAGCATAAAATCCATTGCCAGTTGTTCTAAGTCACCAGCAGAAAGACTTTTTTCAGGGTTAGCATTTAAGCGTATATGGAGCTGAGCTAACTTTATAAAGTAGCGATAGTCATCAGCAGTGATTTTATTGCCGTCGATAGCGCCAATGGCAGAGTTTTTCTTGCTATTTATATAGGAAAAGATACTACCAAGGACAAAGGCCGGTATAATAATTATGGCTATGCTCCAGGCAATTCGTTTCATGTGTTTTCCCCGTATTTTGGTAAGCATAGTGTTTATAATAGCTAATTATTAGGAAAATTCAAGTTTTTTTATAAATAATACTTTAAATCCTTATATTTCTTGACTAAGCTTGCAAAACAAATATAATTATGGTACTTCTTAACCAGAAGTAATTGCTATTTAACAATTAGGGGGTGAAGGGCTTCGACTTATTGAGTAGTTGATTGGTCGCATGTCGCGAGGGTAGGCCTCCCGCGTTAACGGGGCCTTCAAAAACAAACGCAAACCAAAATTTTGCATATGCAGGGCAACCTGCATTATGCGGCATGAGTTAATGCCGCCCTTTTATACTCTGTCGCTTCAGCGGGGTATATGAGGTCACTATTGAAGATAAGGAAAAACCTTTTGTCTTAGGGGTTTATCTCGAAAACCACATAAGATTGCTTTTTAAAGGATCCCGCTTTTTGGAGCCTTTAAAGAAAAGATAAACATAAAGCTAAGCATGTAGTGACTAATTGACGAGGCTTTAAGGACGCGGGTTCGATTCCCGCCACCTCCACCATACAGCTTGAATCCACTAGGGGAGTCAGACTAACTAAAGTTTACCTTGTCTAGACCACAAGGTAGATAGCCTTGAGGTCAACTAAAAATCAATAATTTTAAGCATTTTTAAGCCAATTTTTCTCAAAAGTAGCAAAAAAACCCAAAAAACTGTAAGCGTTTACTTGAAAAAGTGCAATAAATATGTTATAAATAGCTCAATTAATTGTAGATTATAGCCCTAATGGATACCTTAATTTCATGTTTTTAGGTCTATATAACCTATTTAATTCTACTTTTGAATAATATTTGCTAACCCAAAAAAGGGTGCTAGAAGAATTCATAATAAAACAAAGAAAGTTATAGCAAGGAAAATGTGATGGAAGAAAAGAAAAAAAAGAGAATTTATCTAGTAAATACACATAATAAGACTAAGTCTGAAATCATGAAAGATGCGCATACAAATTTGTTAAATTTTCGTAATATTTGGCAAGATAAAATAATCAATTAGGGCAAGGAAATGGAGGAAGAATGAAAAAGATATTACTCATTTTGGGTCTCAACTTTATATTAGTAAATTGTTATGCCTATGAAGTTAGATACAAAGAGGTGAAACAACTTTTTATTGTTGATGGAATAGTTGAGGAATCAAAAACAGGTGCTATTATTACATTAGACATCTTGGATGAGTATGTCATTTATAAGAATATTGAAGATGCGAGTACTGGTGTTATTCAAAATCAGAATGCTCCGTTTACAATACTTACACAGGGAGCAGGGATAATGAAATCCCCTAACACCTTAAAAGAAAATTTAAACAATCTCGTAAAAGAACAGAATTTATCTTCCGAAAATGTAATTAGAGCGCTTTATTTCGGTGGTGACTCTGTAATCTTGTTATTAATCGGCGAATCTTTCTTTCTAGAAGTTAAAAATTCAGGTCTTTTTGCTAATGCTGCAAGCTATGCGTTTTATAAAAGAATAAATGAGTAATGTATGCTAGAATGTGTGAGAGAAAAGGAAGGAGTATGAAAAATATTCAGACAAGCTGGCTGGTGTACTATATGGACACCAAGCAAAAGACAAATCGCAAAAGCTTAACTAAACCAATAACTATTCTGTTATACATACAAGGCTCATAACCTTGAGGTTTTAGTTCAAAACTTACCTGCCATAACCAAGTTGCTAAATCATCCAACACCCGTAGCCATATCAGTCATCTGAATCAAATAAATCTAAATCCCCTCCCTAAATATGCTACAATAAACTTAAAGCATCAAAACTAAATAAGAAAAGGAGCCCTAATGAAGGGTATTGTACTATTTGCTTGTCTTATTTTAACTTGCTTTGGCCAGCAAGGACATGCTAAGGAAAAAGTTCAGATAATTAATATGAAACCTTCCGCACCTAGTGAGTGGAGGGAGTATCTTGATTTTAGACGCGAGGAAGTACTTTCAACTCTTTACTCTCTTAAGCCGGAAGCCCGAGGTGTAATTGCCAGGGCAAAGGGATACGCTGTCTTTACTAACTTTGGCATGAAGATACTTTTCTTTGGCAGTGGCAATGGCAGAGGAATACTTCGTAATGCTAAAACCGGAAAAGATACTTATATGCGAATGTTTCAAGCCGGGGTTGGCCTGGGAATGGGTATGAAAGATTTTCGTATGGTTTTTGTCTTTGAAAATAGTAAAGTCTTAAAGAATTTTGCAAAGGGTGGCTGGAAATTTGGTACTGATGCTGATCTAGCTATAAAAGCTGAAGATTCAGGAGCAGCCACAAGCGGTTCAATACGAGTAGCCCCAGGACTACGAGTTTATCAATTAACAGAAAATGGACTTGCCTTAAATGCAATGGTTAACGGTACAAAGTATTGGATTGATTCACATGTAAATAAAAAATAGTCCTATCTGGCTTTTTAATCCCGCCTAAAAGATTAAGTAAATTTCATTCTAAAATTATTGTTTTAAAAGAAAACAAGGAAGCCTAAAAAAGCTTCCTTGTATCGGTGGATTAATGGAGTTCCTCCTAAGTATATTATAGCAAAAATAGGAGAAGATTTTGCTGGTTTTACCAGGGTTTTTGAGAACGCTTTCAGATGTAAAAAAAAGTTAATTAGGGCGTGTTGCTGGAGGTGTAGAAACTAAGCTTTCCTATTGTAAAATGAGCAATGGTAAAAGCAGCGGCGAGGCTAAGGATAATAAATATCAGGATATAAAAGAACCAAAAACCAGTGTTTACGCTCTGAATATCTAAACCCATTAAATGAGCTTCTTTATGATCGTCATCAATATTAAAATAATTTCTAAACCATGAGGTTTGTAAAATTTTCGGAAAGACAAACCTCTTATATATGGGGTACCAGATAAGTACAAGAACTCCTAGGAATGCTCCAATAGCCATACTTTATTATAGCAAATACAGGGAAAACTGCTAGAAAAGACTATTTTTTTTTGGTGAATTTGACTAAAAAGGTTTCATTTTAATAGTAGTTTTGGTAAAATAAATAAATAGCCTATTAGGCATTTAAGGTCTCTATAATGAGGAGTATGAAATGAGAAAAATCTTATTAATTTTTTTATTGCTTCTGGCAACTGTAGGAGGAGTCCATTCTCAGACAGTTATTAATTGCTATAGCCAGACTTCAAGATTTTTAGGTGTGGCCTATCTTTACCCCAATGAGGATAAAGTAATGATTTACAGTAGTGATGGCTATTATATCGGCTTTTTAATAATTAAGGATGCACCCTATAACTATTATAATGTTGAGGGAGAGTTAAAAGCTCAAGTGTATATTGATACTACTCAAAATAAGGCAATATTTTATTTTCTTTAATTTAATTAAGTGGAGAACGCTGAGTACCAGATTTTTAAAATCTTCATAAAGCACAGCAAAGTTAATAACGGCGATTGTCTATCATCCGATGCTTTAACCAAAGAGACGGACATTAGTCTGCAGGAGCTTTATGAATTGGCAGATTCTTTAGAACAGAAAGGTCTTATTAAAATTAAAAATTTTTCTTGGCCAGAGGAAGGGTCTAAAATAGTGTCTTTTACAGGCTTT
>CAJXAF010000050.1 GCA_913050175.1 uncultured bacterium | reverse complement strand
TATAGATAAGATAAAAAAAGATCTGGCAGCTTATACAAAACTGCCCCAGTCAGCCCGGAAAAATATTGAGGACCTCTTTAAAGCAGCTAGTAAGGATATCACCGTTGCTAACAAACTAAAGGGCGAATTAGATAACTGGAATGTCTATATGGAGTACGAGGACAGGTTTCTTGATCTATTCAAGAAAAAAGGCAAAGAAATTCAATAGAAGTTTTTAAATCTTCCCACCCCAGATTAACTACCAGCTAAATAATTAAAATGAGTAACCAAGGCCTATCAGTAAGTGATCTAAGGGCTCTAGATGATAAAGCTAAAAAGCTTGGTTTAGATGAGAGGCTTTTAATTGAGAACGCATCCTCGAACCTTTTTACAATTATTGACAGCTTGAATTTAGGCAAGAAGGTAGTTGTAGTTTCCGGCCGAGGCAACAATGGGGCTGATGTCTTAAGTTGCTCAAGAAAGCTCCTCAGTCGAGGCTATGCACCCCAAGTGATAGTTTTAGAAAACAAACCCTTAGGCAATCAAGCTCAATTTCAGAAAAGTATTCTTGAAAAAATAGGGGTAAGCCCAGTATCTATAAATGAAAAAAATATCAAAGAATTCAAGAACCTATTGGCAAATTGTGACTTTATCCTTGAAGGGATACTCGGCATAGGTTTAAAGGGGCAATTGGATCAGTTTTTTAAAACAGTAATTTCTTTAATAAATGAGTCAAACAAGCCAATAGTTTCTTGCGACATACCTTCCGGCTTGTCAGCTGATAGGGGAGTAATTTTAGATGTGGCAGTTAAAGCTGACTATACAGTTAGTTTTATTGCTCCTAAAAAAGGTTTTTTCTTGGCTGACGGCCCTAAGATTTGTGGGAAAATTTTTGTAGTTGATATTGGTATATCGCGGCAAGTTTTAGAAAAGAGTAAATAATTTGTAGCTAGAGACTTAACTTCTCAAAGTCCTTGGCAAAGATAACCTGCTTTTTAAAAGCTTTAAATTCAGCTTGAATCTTTTTTTCTTCATTTTTTTCCAAAAGTAAAAAATGAATAGGTATTAATTTTATCTTAGGTTTATCTTCTAAGAATTTAGATAGTTCTCCGGCGTTGGTATGCATTCTATATAAAAGAGGGTATCTTTTAAAATAGCTGCTGGAGGCAGTGCAGTCATGTATAAGGTAGTTAAAGTTGCCAGCCTCTTTTAGGGTCTTGGCTGAGAAAGATGTGTCAGAGCTGTAGAAGAGAGATTTTGAGCCAAAGACAAATTTTACACCGAAAGAATCTTTAATGTGCTTATTTCTTATTGCTTTCAAAGTAAGCCCAGGTTTTTTAAAAAATAGAGAACTCTTAAAGGCATTCCTGTATCTTATTTTGGGAAATTGTGGTCTGGTTAAATTAAATAGGTTAATTAATTTTTTGACAAGCCTTATGCAGTCTGGATTTGAATAAATAGTGATTGTGCCGGTATTAAGGTATCCTTGAGAGTGAATAAATGATATGATTCCGTAAATATGATCAAGATGCTGGTGAGTGATGATAATCCTATTAACTTTTTTATAAGGGACTCCTAATTTTAAGAATTTTTGCCTGAGCGAACCCGGGCAGTCGATTAAAAAAATATCTTTTTTGTATTCAAAAAGAAAAGAGGTGTTGTCGCGGGTTTTTGTAGGTATGCTTGATGATGTTCCTAAAAAAGTAATTTTAGCCATATTAATATTATGCGAGGGAGGGGACTTGAACCCCTATGATATCTCTACCACTAGCCCCTCAAGCTAGCGTGTCTGCCAATTCCACCACCCTCGCAAAGTCCTAAAGGCATTATTTATATCATAGAACTAATTTCTTTGCAATATTTATTGAAATATTTAAGATATTCTTTTGTCAAAGATGTATTTGCTAGTGGGAAATTTTTTAGCCAGGCTTTTAGTTTCAGCTCCGAGGGCACCTATTTGAGCGGTATGGGTAAAATTTTTCTCTAAATTAGCAATAATTCCGATTGAAATAGTAGGAAATTTAAATTTGTGGATTTGGCCGTCTCGCCCCTTTGTTTCAATATAACCTTTAACCCTGTCCTTTTCTTCAAAAAAATGCGAAGCCGCACTATCAAAATCACTTATTATTTTAACAGCAATCGGCTCGGCTGTTTGGGGAGATGTAATGATAACAAAATCATCACCGCCAATGTGGCCTATAAAGTCGTGTACGGAACCTATTTTTTGGATGGTATCAATAAGAACGCGAGCGGTTTCTTTAATAATGCTGTCACCTTTTTGAAAACCATAGTAGTCATTTAAAGCTTTAAAGTTATCTATATCTACATAGAGAACAGCAAATTTTTCTTCTGCGGCTATCTTCTCAGTTAATTCCTTATTGATTGATACATTGCCGGGTAATCTGGTTAAAGGATTGGCATCAAGATTTGAGTGAGAGCGCCTGATAAGCATTCGTATTCTGGCAATTAATTCTTGAGGGGAGAATGGTTTTAACATGTAGTCATCAGCACCTGCTTCTAGACCGCCTACTTTATCTTCTATTTCTCCTTTACCGGTAAGCATAAGAACTGGTGTATTTAATAACAAAGGGTCTTTACGGATAGTTTTGCATATTTGTGGGCCTTCTATATCGGGGAGAACATAGTCAAGAACAACTAGATTAGGAATTGTTTCTTTAAGTTTCATCAAGGCTTCATTACCGCAAGCAGCTTTTTCTAAATCAAACTCGTCTTTTAAAGTAGCCTCGAGGAGGTCTAAGATATCAGGGTCATCATCGACAATTAAAACTTTTAATCTAGGCATTCTTCACCACTCTTAAAGTAAAATAAAATACTGTGCCCACCCCTTCCTTAGATTCAACCCAAATCTTTTCTTTATGAGTATCAATAATTCTTTTAACTAAAGAAAGCCCTAGACCAGTACCAGGTATTTTATTTATTGTCTGGTTCTTTACCCGATAAAAATCTTGAAATATTTTTTCTAAATCATCTTGATTCATCCCGCAACCGGTATCCTTTATAGAAATAAGGGCTTGATTAGATTTTTGTTGGCAGTTTACTGTTATCGTACCTTTATTGGCGGTGAACTTTATAGCATTATTTATCAGGTTGATAAGGACTCTTTCAATAAGATTTTTATCCATATGCACTTCTAACATCTTAGGTAGTTCCAAAACCAATTTCATAGATTTTTCTTCAAACTGAGGCGAGAGAAATCCGGTAACATCGGTTATTAGTTTAATTATTTCAGAAGGAGCAATTTTTACTTCCATTTTTCCCGATTCAATTCTGGCAATATCCAATAGAGTATTAACTATATCCATAAGTCTATTTACATTTTCATCAATTCTTGATAAACGATCCTTTGCTTCCGGCGGCAATTTCCCAAATTTATCCTCAACCAAGAGAGAAGAAAAGCCTTTTACGGAAGTAAGAGGAGTTCTTAACTCGTGTGATACACTTGATATAAAGTCGGATTTAGCTTTGCTAATAACCTCTATTTCTCTAAGGCTTTTTACAAGTTCATTGGTGCGTTCTTTGACTTTTTTCTCCAAATCATCTTTAGTGTGATAAAGGCCTTCAAAGAGTCTGATTTTATCAAGACATTGGCTTAAGTGCATACAGACAATTAAAAAAGCCTCTTCCTCAGGTTTTTTGACTTCTGTTGAAATTATAAGACCAGAAACAATAAATACTGCATAAACATTCTCTCTATCTTTTATCGGAGCAACAAGTATATCTTTTGTCCCGGCCACGCTGACTATTTGTTTAAAAACATCAGAGTTGCTAGGTAGTATTTGTACGCCTTTAAAAGTTTCTTTTTTGTATTTTATGATATTGGCAATAAGCGAAAGACTCTCTTTATTAAAGCCGATGTTGGCTTTTACTTCCAAATCAGAAAAATCTAAAAGCAGGCCATTCTTAAAGCCTAAAGAATTAACAGCTTTTTTGGTCAACTGGTTAAAAAGATCATCGCGACTAAGAATATGCATTGATGATATGATCAACTCTTTTATAGATGTTAATTTAGATAACTTATCTTCTATCTCTTGTTGATACAACTTCAGTTCCATATCACTCTTAATTATAAGCTTTGCTTGGCGGTCTAGGTCTCTTATAATTTTGTGGTGGGCGTTGAGATCTTGCTTTAAGTTAGAAATAAGGTGTAATTTTTGAATTAAATAAATTACTAAAACTACAACGATCATGAAAAAGAAGATTATCGTTGTAAAGATTGGGTCTGAAAATAATACTGATTCAATTGATTTTAAGAAGCCCATAATTTTTAATTTGATTATCTATTAATATACCTTTTTTACTCAAGAGTGAAAAGGGTTAATATTTATTTTCTTTATCTTTAGTTTTTACTGCCAGAGCGTTATCAAGACATCTCCGGCTTCCATATTAATAAAACCTTTTTCTTCATGGGGAGCGAGACAATAATCAGAATATAAACCGATTATCTTAGCGTTTTCGCCAAGAGTTTTTTGAAGTGTAAGCAACTCATTTCCCGAGGTGTTTTTTAATATTTTTTTTCTTGAAAGTGAATTCACTACAAATATTAAGCTATTTTCTACATTCCCCAAGCCTTGTAACTTATGTACTAAATTTTCAAATTCAAAACTAGAATCCAGTAACATTAAATGGCCCCAATCATTTTCTTTTATATCACCAACGCAGACTAGCGAACCGTCACCTAAGCAGTCAGTTACAGTTACAAGTTTAAGTTTACCTTCACTATTTATACCCAGGGGGTACATTGAAAAAAGACGATTTTTCATAAAAAGCGGATATTTTTCTTCCAAGTAATGCCGGTATATATTTATTGCCGGGCGGTCGTTTATCTCTCTGATAATACTTCTGTCGGGTACAACTTTTGTTATTGTAAAAGGCTTACCCAAAGGTATGTATCCACCTAACTTTAATGACCTTAGACGAATACCTTCGATAATAATACTTACTGAATCTTCGCTTATGGTCTTATCCAATATTTGATAGGTATGCTGCGAATATTGATTTTTATAGCCTACTCCTAACTGAGCAAAAGCACTGCCTAAAGACAGACGAAAGGCATTTAAGTAAGAGGAGGGGCTAAGGGAAGGATTGAGCAGAGATAAAAGGAACATATTTTCTTTATGGGTTCTCTGGAAAGAAAAGCGCAATAAAGTCTCAATTTCCTGGGAGTTTGCTTTTTTTAAGATAACTTCTTTCGAGCTGACATTTTCCTTATTGACACAACAGGCAATTAACCCCTTTTGGATTATCCTGCCGCCGAATATAAGAGAGGGGGCTTGTAGGCCAAGTAGTTTTTTTGGTTTTAAGGTAAGATTGGAGGATCGTATAATATTAGCCGGATTGTAGCCAGGCGTAAAAAGGATAATAAGAAAATTGATATCCTTAGGAAAGATAGTCTTAATCTTTAAAGAGACCTCTTTAATGGCCTCATCTTGATTTTTTTCACTCAGAGCTACAGCAAATTTTTCCTGGTTCATCCTTATTTTGCTATTGTTTACAAGGGTTTTTCTTATTTTTAAGGAAATAGCCTTAAATACCTCTCCAATTTTTAACTTACCATAAAGGATAGTAAAAATCAACCTATTTACTTTCGCTAAAAGTTTACCCTGCAAGGACTAAGGATAAAATTGATCAAGATAAATTCAATCAGGGGGCGTTTAAGAAAAGTATTTTTTAGTCCCTTGACATTCTTTATTCTATATGCTATATACTTTATACATTATATCTAATGGAAGTAGCTGTAAACGCAGATCTTATAGACCTATTTTTTTTAATTCTTTGCTTGAGAGTTATTTATATCTCTATTGCTAAGGGAGTTGTCTGCGAAGGCTTTAAAATCGCGGGGTTACTCCTGGGGGCCTTTTTTGCTTTTCAGTTCCACTCTTTTTATGAAGCTAGCAATTTTAAGGTAGCATTCTTAAATAATAAGTACCTGGAATTCATTTCTTTTGCTTCAATTTTTTTAAGTGTTAATGGTATTTTTAGTCTTTTAAGGCTAATAGTGACTTCTCTTTTTAAGAGAAAAGATATTCCTTTAGGGGAAAGGTGGGCCTTGCTATTTGTAGGGGGAGCCAGAGCCGCATTCTTGCTAAGTTTAATAATATTTCTCCTTCACCTGTCTCCTCTGGATTCAAAATATTTTACTCAGAGTATTTCATACGGTATGTTCAAGGGGGTTGCCCCAAGATCTTATTTGATAACTTTTGGCATGTATAAGTCTTTTTATCCGGAAGCTAATTTGAGCCAGAGAGTCGAAGAATATTTAGAGCAAAAGGAGGGATAAAACAATGAAATTGGAGCGACTATATAAGGAAATTATCAATAAAGGCATTGAAGCTGATGTACGCAGCCATAAAGAAATTGATGCTGGATTAAAGAAGAAAAAGAAAGTTTTTGATAAACTTGATAAAAAAGGCAAAGAGTTTTTTGATCCCGACGACTTATTTAATCCTTATTCAGATACACGTATTTTAAATGGAAGCCTTAAAGCCGATATCAATTCAGTAATCGTCGGTATTGACGTAGAGGTTGGAGAATTGTTGGCCATGGATAGGCTTAATGAGAAGGGTAAAAAAATAGATTTAGCCATAGCCCATCATCCCGAAGGCTATGCTTTTGCTAAGTTCTATGAGGTAATGGATTTACAAGCAGATATCTTCGCTAAGGAAGGCATTCCTATAAGTGCTTGCGAAAATCTCTTAGGAGAGCGCAAGCTACAGGTTGCCAGACGAGTTCATGCGGCAAACCACTCTCGAAGCGTTGATGTTGCCAGTCTCCTAAATCTTAACTATTTGTGTATGCACACTCCTTGTGATAACTTGGCTAATCAATTTCTAAAAAAGCAATTAAACAAAGCTAAGCCTCAGAGTTTGGAAGAAGTAATGGATTTACTCTTAACTATTCCTGAATATGCAGATGCTGCTAAAAAGAATAACGCACCAATGATTGCAGTCGGCAGCAAGAATTCGCGCTGTAAGAATATCCACCTTGAATTTACCGGCGGAACAGAAGGGCCTAAACAAATTTACTCTAAACTTTCAGAACAAGGGGTAGATACAATAGTCGCTATGCATCAATCCGAAGAGCATTTTAAAAAGTGCAAAGAGGCTAATATAAACGTAATTTTTGCTTCTCACATTGCTTCCGACAATATCGGTATTAACATAATGCTTGATCACTTGGAAAGTAAAGGGAAACTCAAGGTATTTGAATTCTCTGGTTTTAAGAGGTTTCGTCGCAAAAGTAAATAACAACCATAAAACAAGTCGTAATCTAAGTTTTAGATTTTATTTACCCCATTATTAGAATTATGATTCCCCAACAATTCATTGAAGAAGTACAGTCAAGAACTGATATAGTAGAGGTAATCTCTTCCTATATCCCTTTAAAAAGGACAGGAAGAAATTTCAAAGGTCTCTGTCCTTTTCATGGAGAAAAAACACCTTCTTTTATAGTCAGTTCTCAAAAGCAAATATTTCACTGTTTTGGCTGTGGCGAAGGCGGAGGATCATTTCAGTTTTTAAGTCTTATTGAGAAGATCAACTTTCCCGAAGCAGTCGAACTCTTAGCAAAACGTTTAGGCTTAACAGTCCCTTCCAGCGCCGGAGAAGCTGCAAGTAAAAAGAGTATTTTTTATGATGTAGTAGATGAGGCGGCAAATTTTTTCCATAATAGTTTAAAGACCAACCAATATTGTAAACCAATCCTCCAATACCTTAAGCAGAGGGGTATGGCAGATAAGACTATAAATACTTTCCGCCTGGGAGCTTCTTTGCCTGGTAATGCCCTTATGGAATATTTGCGGAAAAAGAAATTTAAATTGGATACCTTGGAAAAAGCATCCTTAATAACGGCAAAAAATCAGGGTTTTCGGGATTTGTTTAGCGACCGGATAATGTTTCCCATATTTGATGTACGTTCTCGGCCCATCGCTTTTGGCGGGCGGTCATGGAAGGATGACAACCGGGGACCGAAATACATGAATTCTATAGAGAGTATCCTTTATCATAAAAGAGAACACCTTTACGGTTTAAATCTAGCCAAGGAGTTTATTTCCCAAAACCAGGAAGTAATAATAACTGAAGGCTATTTGGATGTAATTACTCCTTATATGCGGGGAGTTAGAAATATTGTGGCTTCTCTTGGTACCGCCCTAACTATTGAACAAATCCGTTTGCTTAAAAGATATACCCAATCAGTAATCTTAGTGTTTGATTCAGATAAAGCCGGTCAAAGTGCTACTCTTCGGACAATTGACCTTCTCCTAGAGAATGATGTCAGGGTTTATATTGCTAAATTGCCTGCCGGATACGATCCTGATTCTCTGGTACGGGAAAAAGGCATAGATGATTTTACTGAGCGCCTTGATAAAAGAGTAGATTTTTTCGATTACAAATTATACCTTTTAAAACAAAGCTACGATTTAAATACCATTGAAGGTAAGACTAAAATTGCTCAAGGGTTGCTTGAGACTATTGATAAACTACAGAGTGAAATTAAAAAATACGAGTATATTAAGCGTTGCTCAAATGAATTAGACATCAAAGAGGAGATCTTAATAGCTGAGTTTCGAAAGAAGTTTTCTAAGTCAAAAAATAAACAAAGAAGAAATTTTTCTTCCGATGACGCCCTGGATGTGAAAAAAGAAATTCAGAAAATAGGACCAATTCCTATTACTGAAAAGATAATTCTAAAGTTTATGTTTACAAATCAAAAGGCTTTCTCTATAGTTAAGGAAAACTTAAAGGATAGTGATTTCAGTGTATTTTTGGTTAAAAAAGTAATTAACTTTTTCCTTTCCAATCATAAACCAGATAGTTCTCGCTCTATAGCTGAAAACTTAGCTAATGTTTCCGACACCCAAATTAGCGGTTTTGTTTCAATGATCTTAATGGATGAAGATATACCCATGGATAAGAGTAATTTTAAGCAGAGTCTATTAAAGATTAAGAAAAAACAAGATTTAACTTTTAAAAGTCGCTTAAAAGACAAGATTAAAGAAGCTGAAACAAGAGGCGATAGAGAAACCGTAATCCAATTAATTAACCAATACAGCAAAATAAACGGCAGTGATTAAAAACTAACTTTTTCATATTTTCTAAAGCGAGGAGTCAGATGGTAAAGAAGAGGCTAATAGAAAGAAGCGTAAGCCAATTAATTGATTTAGGAAAAAAGAAAGGATATCTTACTTATGATGAGATAAATCACTTTCTTTCAGACGAGGTAACAAATGCTAAAGATTTAGACTTGATCTTTCAGCGCCTTGATGAAAAGGATATCAGTATCTTGGAGACAAAGGAAGTCTCAGTCTGGGAAAAAGAGAAAAAGAAAACTAGTTCCACAACCACTCAGCCAATAGATGATCCGGTAAAGATGTACCTTA
>CAJXAF010000049.1 GCA_913050175.1 uncultured bacterium | reverse complement strand
ACCTAAAGATTTTTCCGGCGTAGTTATTCCTGGTGGTTGGGCCCCGGATATATTAAGGCGGTTTAAGCCGGTCAATAAATTTGTAAGTGATATGTTTAAACAGGGAAAACTCATAGCTTCAATTTGCCATGGAGGCTGGGTTTTGGTTTCTGCTGATATATTGAGAGGCAAGAAGGCTACATCTTTTTTTGCCATAAAAGACGATCTCATTAATGCTGGAGCAAAGTTTATAGATAAAGAGGTGGTGGTTGACGGTAACCTTGTTACTTCACGTAATCCTTATGATCTGGCTAGCTTTTGCAAAGAGTCTATAAAATTCCTTAAAGGGAAAAAATACTAAATAGGTTGCCTATTTGAAATTGACTCCTCTCTTGGCACATGCTATTATTAGAACGATGAACTCAGAGGAAAAAACTATACTCATAATTGACGACGAAGAGGACTTTTCTTTTTTTGTCGGCAGGAACTTAGAGCGGATTAAAAATTATATTGTTATTTCCGCCAATAGCGGTGAATCAGGCATTAACCTTGCCCAGGAAAAAAAGCCTAATTTAATACTTCTTGATATAATGATGCCCGGAATTGATGGTTTCGAAGTCTTAAAACGTCTAAAAGCTGATGATTTGACTTCTTTAATCCCGGTTATCATGCTTACCGGAAAAGATGACCAAGCCTCAAGATTGAGAGCCGCTAAACTTAAGAATGCCGACTACTTAATTAAGCCAATACAAGTAGAAGAGTTGCGAGCTAAGATTGAAAAGGCTTTAAAGTGAGCCTTAAAGCAAACAAGTTCAGTCGTCAAAGGCCATTACCTAGGAATGAGGAAGGCTACTTATACGGAAAGAACTCTGTTCTTGAGCGGCTCAAGGCTAACCCTAAGACAATCCAGAAAATCTTTATCCAGAATAATTTAAATCTAAGCTCAATTCAGAAGCTAGCCGGTAAAAATAAAATACCGCTTCAACCTCTTTCTAAGGATTCACTTTATAAAATAAAGAGAGTTTCGTCTTTACAAGGTGTCGTGGCTAAAGTTTCACCTTTTTCTTACTCTGATTTTGACCAATTATTAGAAAAATCAAAAGATAATAGCTTCTCTTTCATTTTCTTAGACAGAATATTTGATCCCCAGAATTTAGGTGCCATACTAAGGGTAGTAGCTTGTTTTGGTAAATTTGCTGTTGTAATTCCCAAACACAAAGCTTGCTCAGTAACCGATGCAGTCTTGCACGTTGCCTCGGGCGCTGAGAATTATGTTCCTGTAGCCAGAGTCACAAATTTAAGGAATTGCCTTCTTGAGGCAAAAAAATCTGACTTTTGGGCAGTTGGTGCTGTTGTTGGTGCTGAAACCGATATCCGTGATTTAGATATGCCCAAAAAAGTAGTTTTAGTTTTGGGTTCTGAAGGAGAAGGAGTTCGCTATGGTTTAGATAAGCATTTGGATTTTAAAGTAAGTATTCCCATGCCGGGTGCCCCAATTTCCTTTAATGTTACCTCAGCTTGTGCCATCCTCTGTTATGAAATATTTAGAAAGCTAGGCTAATTCAAACTGACCCATAAATAACCTTTCTAAGGCCTGTTTAAGCTTAAATTTTGACCCTTTTTAGGCGATTACAGGTAGATTTGGTTTGGTTGACTTAATCTTCTTAGATATGGTATAATTAAATGCTAAACGTGGCTTGCAATTGTGACCAAAAACAACCAAAACCGAAAATTAGGCTAAAATAAGGGTACTTTTCTGCATTTAGGGGAGTACCTATTTTATTTTTAAGATATGAGCAAAGATAAAGAAAAAACAAGAGAAGAACTGCTTAAGGAAATAGAGGCTTTAAAGCTAAAATCTGCTGCTGCTGAGGTGGTAAAACGCCAATTTAGCTGGGTGGTGGAGCGCTTAAAGGATGAAAAAGAAACGGTTCAACTCTATTTGGATACTGCTGGTGTAATCATGCTTGCCCTAAACTCTGAGGGTAAGGTAACTATGATTAATAAGAAGGGCAGTCAACTCGTTGGTTATCCCCAGGAGGAGATAATTGGTACATCTTGGATCGATAGATTTGTGCCTGAAAATATACGCCAGTCAATAAAGGACTTATTTTTTGGCGTTATCTCTGGGGAGATTGATCCCACTCCTTTTGAATATTACGAGAGTCCTCTTTTGACTAGGAAGGGAGAGAGGCGAACTATTCTTTGGCATAGTGCCCAGGTTAAAGACAAAAAGGGAAAGGTGATCGCTACTTTAAGTTCAGGAGAAGATGTAACCGAACGTAATAATGCTGAAGAGGCAAGGCTGCAGAATTTAGAGTTTTACCGCAGTCTTATAAAAGCCTCGCCTGATGCAATCGTTTTATTTAGTCTTGATAGTAATATTATTATGATAAATCAGCAGGCAGCCAATTTGTTTAGCTTTGAGCATAAAGAGGAAGCTATTGGGAGAAATATTTTAGATTTTGTAACCAAAGATGACGGTCACCTCATTCAGGCAGATTTACAAATTTTAATTAAGGAAGGAAAGCTTAAAGCAGCAGAGTATAATTTAGTCAAAAGTGACGGTTCTACTTTTTTAGGAGAAATAAACAGTTCGGTTATTAAAGATGCTTATGGCAAGGATAAAGCTTTGATGACTGTAGTAAGGGGCGTCACCAAGAGAAAAGAGACTGAGGAGATAATCCGCGATAACCTTGTTCGTGATCGAACAATGGAGGTGCTTAAGGATTCCCGTGACTATCTTGATAAGATAATTAATTCAGTGGCTGATCCGATCTTTGTTAAAGATAGAGAGCACCGCTGGGTATTGCTTAATGATGCTTGCTGTGAATTTATGGGTTATAAGCGTCAGGAGCTAATCGGAAAGAGTGATTATGATTACTTCCCTAAACGAGAGGCCGATATATTTTGGAACCGGGATGAAATTGTCTTTGGTACGGGGAAGGGAAATATAAATGAAGAGGAATTTACTGACTCTAAAGGCGTAGAGCACACAATTATTACTAAAAAAACCCTTTATGTAGATAGTGAGGGCGAGCAATACATAGTAGGAATAATTCGGGACATAACTGAACAAAAACGGGTTGAAAAAGAGCGTCTAAAGCGCCAGGAGCTTGAAGGAGAACTTCGCGAACAAGAGAAAATCCAGCAAGCCCTGCAGGATTCAGAGGTCCAGCATCGTTTAACTTTTGAATCCATGGCCGACGCCATACATGTTATTGACAAAGACATGAAAGTAATTCTTATGAATACCCGCTTTAAACAGTGGACTAAAGAATTAAACTTAGATTCTAATATTGTTGGTAAGAACATCCTTAAAGCTTTTCCATTTTTAGGTAAGAATATGGGCAAAGAATATAAGGAAGTCTTTGAAAGCGGAGAGGTTCTTATTACTGAAGAGCGTAACACAATTTTTAAGCAGGAGATAGTTACTGAGACTAGAAAAATACCTATTTTTAAGGAAGGGGCTGTTTTTCAAATTGTTACAATTGTAAGAGACATAACCGAGAGAAAAAAAGCTGAGGAAGCAATAAAGTCTCTTATTAAAGGTTCTTCTAAGCGGGGGGAGAAGTTTTTTGATTCAATGGTAAGTCAACTTGCAAAAACCTTTGAAGCTGACTATGCCCTTATCGGTCAACTTAGCGGTGAAGACTCAGATAAAATACGAACTATAGCCTTTTATGCAGAGGGAAAGATAGGAAAGAATTTTGAATATGACCTTTTGCATACTCCTTGTTCAAAGCTTCTCCGGGAAAAAATATGTTCATACCAATCTGGTGTAGCTGATAAATTTCCCAAAGATACCATCTTAAAGGAAATGAATATCCAGGGCTACGTGGGGATTCCTTTATGTGATTCACAAGGCAAAGTTATAGGTATAGTTGTAGGCTTATTTAAGAAGCCCATAAGTGATACACAATTCACAGAATCGATACTTACGGTCTTTGCTTCCCGGATTGCCTCAGAGATAGAACGCAGCCGGGCAGAAGATAAGCTCAGCCTTACACAGTTTTCAGTAGATTCTGCTGCCAATGCTATTTTTTGGATTGATGAGAAGGCGCGGTTTTCTTATGTTAATGATGAAGCTTGCCGTTCCTTAGGCTATTCACGTAAGGAATTACTTTCCCTGACAGTTCATGATATTGATCCTAATTATACTAAAAAGTTCTGGCCAAAGCATTGGCAAGATATAAGGAAACGTAAGTCTCTTACGATTGAAACCCTCCACAAGACTAAAGATGGTAAAGTTTTTCCAGTTGAGATTTTAGCTCACTACTTAAAATTTAAAGGCAAAGAGTATAATTGTGCTTTTGCCAGGGATATTAGCGAACGCAAGCAAGCTTCGCAAGCATTAGAGAAGAGCGAACAGCGTCTTCGGGCTATCTTTGAATCGGCAAAAAATGTTTCCTTTATTATTACTGATGCTTCTGACCCTGATCCAAAAATAATTGAATTCAGCCCCGGGGCTGAGGTAATATTTGGTTTTACGAGAAATGAAGTTATTGGCAAGGGGGTGTCAATTTTACATATACCTGAAGATGTCAGCAGAATACCCAAGATACATGAAAAGATGCGTCAAGGCAAAAGAGGTTTTAGAGGCGGGGCTACTTTAGTCAGAAAATCCGGAGAAAAGTTTCCGGCAATGTTTAGCACCTATCCTTTGCTAGATTCCGAAGGAGGAATGTATGCGGCTTTAGGTATCAGCATTGATATAAGCGAGCGCAAGAAAACTGAAAGAGCTTTACTTTTTACTCAATTTGTTATTGATCATATGGGTGATGCTGCTATCTGGATTACTTCCCAGGGAAAATTTGCCTACGTAAATGAAGCGGCTTGTAAAACTTTAGGATATAGTCGGGAAGAACTGCTTTCTAAGACAATTCATGACGTTGATGTAAATTTTCCCAAAGAACTTTGGCTTAGTGAGTGGCAGGAGGCAAAACGTAAAAAAACAACTACTATTGAGACACACTTTAAAGGTAAAGACAAGAAGATCTTTCCGGTAGAGATAAGTGGAAATTATATGTCTTATGAAGATACTGAGTACCTTTGTGCCATAGTCAGAGACACTACTGATCGGGAGCGTATAGAACAAGCTCTTCGTAGATCGGAACAGGATAAGACAATGATCCTTGATACATTGTCTGAATTGGTAGTTTATTACGACACCAAGTTGAGGATTGTCTGGGCTAATAAAGCTGCAGTTGATCTAACTGGTATTAGTTTTCATGATCTCATCGGTCGCCACTGTTATGATGTTTGGCCGGGAAGAAAAAAAGTTTGTAATGGCTGCCCGGTTAAACAAGCTTTAAAAATTAAGAGTGCTCAAGAAGGCGAAGTATACTCATCTGACGGACACTGTTGGTACATTCGGGGGTATCCGGTTTTAAATGAACAAGGTAAACTTACTGGAGCGGTTGAAGTTAGTTTAGATATAACTCAACAGAAAAAAGCTGAAGAAGAGAGTAAAAGTAATTTAGATCGTTCTTATCGAATACTTGAGGAAACGATCCAGGCTTTAGCAGCTACGGCTGAGCGAAGGGATCCATATACAGCCGGTCATCAAAGGAGAGTATCTCAACTAGCCTGTGCAATAGCCAAGGAGTTAGACTTAGATGCGGAACAAATAGAAGGGATACGCTTATCATCAATAATTCATGATGTTGGCAAGGTCTATGTTCCGGCTGAAATATTAAATAAACCGATCAGCTTAAGTGACTTAGAGTTTGACATAATTAAAACTCACTCTCAAATTGGTTATGAGATTCTAGCTCAGGTAGAGTTTCCTTGGCCGGTGGCTCAGGCGGTTCTTCAGCACCATGAACGCATAGATGGCTCTGGGTATCCTAATGGAATATCAGGTAATGATATTATCATTGAAGCGAAAGTTATAATCGTAGCTGATGTAGTTGAAGCCATGGCCTCACACAGACCTTACCGGGCTGCTATTGGTGTGAATAAGGCTTTAGAGGAGATAACCAGCAATAAAGGAACCTTTTATGAACCGAAGATTGTTGATGCCTGCGTTAAACTCTTTAAAAAGAAAAACTTTAAGTTTGATTAAATTCAAAAATTGCATTTTTATACATAAATGACATTAATTAAGTTTTTTGATTCACTCCTTGGTTTAGCCGCTATTTCTATCATTATCCTTTTTTTTCAACCCTGGGTGAGTGGAGAGGGGAGTCTTTTTAATCCTGTCGAAAAAATCACAGACCCCATAGGAAAAATCGAACCAACCGGAATCTTTAAAGGTGTTATTAAATTGACCAAGGGTTCTCTAGATAAGGTAACCGGCGTAATCACCGGTAAGAAGTTAAAGGAGGACTTAAGCGGTTATCAGATTGCAGTTGATAAAAGTAAAGAAATTGGGCCAAAAGCTTATTTGGTTTTATTGATTCCCTTCTTAGGATTACTCTGCTTTATTATCAGCTTATTGACTAAGAAAAATATTGCCTGCACAGGTCTGGTTTTAGTAATCACCCTTAGTTTGTTTATTTTTTTAAAATATCAAATATCTAATCTAGCCCGCCACGACTTATTTCTGGAAGTGAGAGTTAACCAGCCTTTAATTTATACAGTCTATGCTTTTTTAGTCATGAGCAGTTTAAGTTTTTTTAAATTAATCGCTAGCCTTAAATTTTCTAAAACAAAAAATTGATTTTTTGAGAATTGACTAAGGATTAATGAGGTAGTATCATTGAATAGGCAGGAAATTACCATAGACCGATGAAAATATTTTTAAACACTACAATAATACTTTTCTTATTTACCACTTCTTCTTTTTCGGAGACAGTCATATTAAAATCAGGTAAAGTTATTGAAGGTGATATGATTGAGATGACAGCTAGCGATATAACCTTAGAAATTTTTGGAGTTCCTACAAAGATAAAGCTTGAAAGCGTACACTCAATTGATGGACAAGCTTTTATACTACCACCGCCACTACCATCAAAGGAAGTCTTGGAGGTTGAAAGCCTTCCTAAAGACTCATTAGATACTAAAGTCAAAACAAAGCCACAGGCTCCTCTTAATAAACAATTGACTGATGCGGAGAAGAAGGAAAGAGTGAAAAAATTGTTAGAACGGCCCGAGAAACAAGAAACTCCGCCGCCGTCTGATAAAGACGATGCTAGAGATGCCGAAAATTACTTTCAGATTGGATTGATCCACAGCTCAATGGGAGAGGAAGATAAGGCTCTGGAAAATTATAAAATAGCCCTGGAATTAGATTCTGGTCTTGCTTCCCGCTACATGGATAGGGCCCTCAATGACTACTATCGAGATAAACATGCAAGCGCTAGAGAAAATTTCCGCCGGGCCAGGGAATTGTATGCAGTTGCCGAAAATATCCGACAAACCCAGATAATCAACGGATATTTGCGCCAAATACAAGAGGCTATATTCTCTGAAGTTGACCCCCTAGCTTTTTAGATTTCAATAAATCAATAATTATATAGTCAGAGGAGTGAAACCGCTTTCAAAATAATAGAAATTTGAGCGGTTTGTGTGGGTTTTTAAGCACTTTCTGTGGTATCCTTGAAAATGTAGTGATTATCTATATAAGCAGGAGGTGAGAAATGTTTAAATTATTAAGAGTCTTTTCAATCGTTTTATTTCTTTGTTGTTTTGCCCTAGGCAATGGATTTTGTGAATACTATAATTTAGTAGGCAAATGGGTAGAATTACACGGGCCCAGTGATTTTCAAACCTTAGGCATAGCTTTAGATAAAGCAACTTGTGACAGGGTTATTGCTGGGGTTAAGTATGATGATCAAGCCTTTTTTACCCGTTTAATCAAAGATTATGATATCTTTAGAGTTCAAAATTATGCCAGTGCCATGGTTCTCGATGTTAAGCTATTTGAGGGTAAAGCCAAAGTAATGGTTTTTAATACTGCTTATAAGCGTGAATCAGGCTGGGTGCCTATTGAGTGGTTAGATAGTAACCAGACTCGGCCAACTTTTAGCGGTTATAGACCTTGGGCAGTTACCAAGTACGTAAATTACGACCTATAACTGATTGAGATCAGATTTTAACCAATCTCTCTAACCCTTTATTCAATTCAAAATATCAGGGTTTACTCATCTTTATAATTTGGTATAATCAAACAAGATTAAAGGCTTTATCTCCATAGGTAATTCTTGACTTCTGGTCAAAGGAGGCATAATGCGAGCGGTATGCAAGACAAGTAATGTAAGCTTTGTTATTGAATTTAATGACAGCCAAACAGCAAAAGATATAATTGCCGGTTTGCCGGTTGAATCAACCATTTCAACCTGGGGTGATGAGATTTATTTTGATATTGGCTTTAAGGCTTCGGCCGAAGGCGCTAGGATGGAGCTGGCAGTAGGTGATGCTGCTTATTGGCCCCAGGGTAAGTGTCTTTGTATATTTTTTGGACCAACTCCGGCTAGTACATCTCAAAGACCAACGCCGGCCTCACCGGTCGTGATCGTGGGAAAAACTAATGCTTCAATCCAGGAGCTTAAGTCAATTCAGCTGGGTGAAAAGATTAAGGTAGATATCTTAGAATAATTATCCAGTAATCAATTATAAAAGGGTGAGCATTTTAGTAAAAATTATTGTTTTCCTGGTCTTTGTAACCATTGTTTTTTTCCTCTACATTAAACACCTTCAAACCGCGGCAATATTTTTCCCCATAAAAGAATTGGAAACTATCCCTGGAGACTATCCTTCTGCTCCTCATGAAATAAGTATTGAGACCGATGACGAAGAAACTCTTTCTGCCTGGTTTTTATCAGGTAAGCGGCCTAATTATACTCTCTTGTATCTCCATGGTAATGGCGGCAATATATCCCATAGACTGGATAAAATAGAGGTCCTCTTAAAAACAGGAGCGAATGTATTTATTGTTGATTATCGTGGCTATGGAGAAAGTACTGGTAAGCCCAGTGAAAAAGGCCTATACCTGGATGCTAAGGCAGCCTATGAACACTTAAATAAAATAAGGATACCCGGTGATAAAATTATTCTTTACGGAGAGTCATTAGGCGGGGCAGTAGCAATTGATCTAGCTACTAAGTTTAAAACCAGAGCTATTATCATCGAAGGCGCTTTTTCCAGCGCTAAAGACATGGGCAGGATTTTTTACCCCTTTATCCCGCCTATTTTACTACCAGATATATTTGATTCCTTTAGCAAGATAAAAGAAGTTAATATACCTAAGCTTTTTATCCATTCCCAAGATGATGAGATAGTTCCCTTTTCCCTAGCCGAAAAGCTATATGAGAATGCGACTCAGCCGAAAAAATTAATCAAAACTAAAGGCGGTCATAATAGTGGTTATGTTGATTCATTCGACCTTTATTTAAGCTCGATATATGAATTCATAGCCGGTCTAGACTAATTGCTTGATTATTATAGGTCTTTATTATAAGATAAAAATGTTATGAAAACTAAATACATCATCTATCTCCTTTGTTCAATCCTCTTAACCAGCGGCTGCGCTAAAGTTGAGGGCCTCTTAAAATTGAAACGCCTGGGTGATAACCAAGCCCAAATAGAACGCTATCTATATAAACAGTTAAAGCTTTTCGAAAAGCTAGTTGAAGACATAAA
>CAJXAF010000048.1 GCA_913050175.1 uncultured bacterium | reverse complement strand
AAAATTATTCGCAAATTCAGCCCTAAAGATTATGCCCAGATGGAGTCTAATAAAAGGGAAGCTAAGGATGCCATGCGATTCTGTTCGCGAAAAATTAGAGAATACAAACTTGCTATGAAACTAGTTGATTCTGAGTATTCTTTTGATAAGAAAAAAATAGTTTTTTATTTTACTTCCGAAGGCAGAGTCGACTTTAGAGAATTAGTAAAAGAACTGGCAAAAATATTTAAAATTCGTATTGAAATGCGCCAGATCGGCGTAAGAGATGAGGCCAGGCTTTTCGGTGGAGTCGGCCCTTGCGGTCAAGGTCTTTGCTGCTGCAGGTTTTTAAAAAACTTTGAACCAGTAAGTATGAAAATGGCTAAATGTCAAAAACTGCCTTTAACCTCAGGAAAAATCTCCGGAATTTGTGGACGCCTGATGTGCTGTCTTTCTTATGAATATAAAATTTATAAAGAGTCATCAAAAGGCCTACCCAAAGAAGGCCAATCCTTGAGTACTGCCCAGGGTAAGGGAAAAGTAGTTTCGGTAAATGTCTTAAAGAGACTTGCTTTTGTGCAGCTTGATGATGGTCGCTTAGAGCAGGTTTGCTTTAACGAAAATGAATAAATTTTATATCACTACTCCCATATATTATGTAAATGCAAGTCCTCACATTGGGCATGCCTATACTAGTATTATTGCTGATTGCATGGCTCGCTTTAAGCGCATTAGTGATTATCAAGTTTTTTATCTAACCGGTACTGATGAACATGGCGAAAAAGTAAAAAAAGCTGCCATGAGTCTCAACAAAGAAGTTAATGAATTTGTTGATACGGTTTCAGAAAACTTTAACCGCCTCTGGGAAAGATTAAACATTTCCCATGATTTCTTTATCCGCACAACTCAATCTAAGCACATAGAAACAGTTAAAAAATTTATAATTAAGCTCGAGGAAAAAGGAGATATCTATAAAGATACCTACAAAGCTCTTTACTGTGTTCCTTGTGAGGCTTTTTGGAGTGAGTCTCAAGTAGCCGAAGCTGGCGTCTGTCCTGATTGTAAGCGTGCGGTTGAGGAGATCGAAGAGGAGAATTATTTTTTTAAGCTCTCAAAGTATGCTGATTGGTTTAAGCAGTACCTTAAAGATAACCCTGACTGCATAAAACCAAAGATAAGGTATAACGAGGTAAGAGGTTTTATTGACAATAATGACTTGGCTGATTTATGTATTTCCCGGCCTAAAACCAGGGTATCCTGGGGTATTGAATTCCCTTTAGATAATGATTACGTAGTTTATGTCTGGTTTGATGCTTTAATTAACTATTTGACCGGAGTAGGCATTTTTGATGATGAAGCTAGATTTAAAGAGTGGTGGCCGGCAGACATTCATTTTATCGGTAAAGATATCTTACGCCATCATGGAATTTTTTGGCCAATAATGCTTAAAGCTCTTGATATCGGAATGCCTAAGCTTGTCTTTGCTCATGGTTGGTGGAAGTTTGAAGGCGAGAAGATATCAAAATCAAGAGGAAACATTGTTAACCCTTTTGACTTAGTCACTGCTTTAAGCCAAGTCTTAGGAGAAAATCAGGACTCAGCCGTTGATGCCTTAAGGTATTTTTTACTTAGAGAAGTGCCGGTGGGAATGGATGGAAGTTTTTCTTGGCCAGCTTTAGTTAATAGAATTAATTCTGATTTGGCTAATGATTTAGGTAACTTGGTTTTTCGTACTTTAAATATGGCTGAAAAATATTTCGCTGGACAGATTAAACCCAATTCAAAAGAAATACCAGAGGTTTTTAAGGGTGCTTTGGAAAAATTAGAATCTAACTACAGAGAAACCATGGAGGCCGTTGAGTTTTCTTTGGCTTTAAGCCATGTATTTAAATTCATCAGCGTTATGAACAAGTTTATTGAAGAGACTAAACCATGGACTTTGAATAAAGAGGGTAAACAGGAGGAGTTAGCTAACTTTCTTTATTCTTTACTGGAGGGGATACGCATTGTTTCTTTATATATTTACCCGGTAATGCCTTCTACTGCTAATGCTATTCGTCGTCAGCTAAAGCTAGCAAGCGATAGCTTTAGTCTAAAAGAATCAAGCTGGGGCTTAGTTGATACTTTTTCCATAGAGAAAAAATCACCTCTTTTTCCTCGAATAGACATAAAAAACAATTCAGATTAAATACTAAAAAGTTTTTCAATTATGTTAATTGATGCCCATTGCCACCTAAATTCTCTTTCAAAAATAACCAGAGAGGACGTGGTAAGTTCTTTTTTGCCTAAAGGCTCTCACACTTTAATTGATACCAGTATTGACGTGGGCAGTTCTCTTGCCAGTGTAGCCCTAAGCCAACACTATGATGATGTATTTACATCTTTAGGCTTTCATCCTTTTTCCAGTCAGGATTTTTCCCAAGAAGTAATCGAAACTTATCAGAGCTTAATTAATGAAAATAAAAAAATAGTTGCTATTGGCGAGATAGGTCTTGATTCTTATGCTAAAGTGCCTTTAGATAAACAGGAAGAAGTATTTAAGTTTTTTCTCCGCTTGGCTAAGTGCAACAATCTCCCCGTAATTATACATAATCGTAATGATGAGGCCCAAGTTTTAGATATACTCGCAGGCTTTGGTCCAAGTCTTGAAAGGGTAGTCTTTCATTGTTTCTCTTATTCCAGTAAAATGTTAAAAAAAATAGTAGAAAAAGGCGGTTTTATATCTTTTTCTTTAAATATCCTAAGAAAGAGTGAGATCATTCACTCTTCCTTGCGTGCCTGTCCCCTGGAAAACCTTATCCTTGAAACTGATTCGCCCTATATGAAGATTAAAAATTCTCCTTCAACTCCTTTAGACATCGATAAAGTCTATAAGCAGGCCGCTACTATAAAAGAAGCAGACCAGGAGAAATTGATTAAACAAGTAGCTTTAAATGTAGATAAGGTTTTTTCCTTAAACAGCAAAAGGAGTAATTAATGCGTTCTTTAAAGTTTGTTAACAATCGTCTTTTTTACCTTGATCAGACAAAGCTCCCCTTAAGAGAAATTTGGCGTGAGTGTAAGAATTTAGAAGATGGATTTAAGGCAATTAAGCAGTTAAGAGTAAGAGGAGCTCCTTTAATCGGAGTGTTTGCTGCCTATTGCACTTGTATAAATTTAAAAAAACTTCCCCGGAAAAAAGAGGATTTTCTAAAAGCCTTAGGTAAGGATATAAAGCATCTTAAGTCTTGTCGGCCCACAGCAATTAATTTAGCCTGGGCTTTGAAAAGACTCGAGGTGTGTGTTTTAAAAAACGAGAAAAGCAGTGTTTTAGTTATTAAGAAAAAGCTTTTTAAAGAAGCGAAGCTAATCCACAAAGAAGATATAGGTCTATGTAAAAAAATGGCTGAAGTTGGAGTTAAGTTAATAAAAAAAGGGGATAGGATCCTAACTCATTGCAACACAGGATTTTTAGCAACATCCGGTGAGGGAACTGCCTTGGCTGTAATTTTTAAGGCTAAGAAAAAATACAAAGATATTTATGTCTATGCTGATGAGACCAGGCCTTTGCTTCAAGGCTCGCGTCTAACTGCTTGGGAATTAATGAAAAAAAACGTTCCTTCAAGTGTAATCTCAGATAGCACGGCTGCTTTTCTTATGCAGAAAGGAAAAATAGATAAAGTTTTCCTGGGGGCAGACAGGATTGCTGCTAATGGTGATACCGCTAATAAGATAGGTACTTATAGCGTTGCTGTCCTTGCTCATTACCATAAAATACCTTTTTATGTAGTTGCCCCTTTTAGCAGTTTTGACTTATCTTTAAAAAGCGGCAAATTTATACCAATTGAAGAGCGTTCAGGCCAGGAAGTACGTAAGGTCTTAAACAAAGTTTATATAGCCCCGAAATATGCAAAAGTGCGTAGTCCTGCTTTTGATGTTACTCCATCTCGGCTCATTACTGCAATAGTAAGCGATAAAGGAATTATTTATCCGCCGTTTACTAAGAATATCAAAAAAATATTAAAAATTAAATAGTTTTTTCTATTTTCTCTTAGAACAGACCATGAAGATATTAAAGGAGTTAGCCTGGGTTGATAGTTTACGAAGCAAGTTTACCAAGGGTAAAGGGGTATTAACCGGTATTGGCGATGACTGTGCGGTTGTTTGCCTGGGGCAAGAGCGAGTTCTTTTAAAGAGTGATCTTTTTATTGAAAATATTCACTTTAGCTTAAAAAAAATAACTTATAAATCTATAGGTATGCGGGCAGTGGCCAGAGTGCTTTCAGATTTTGCTGCCTCGGGAGGTAACCCGGAGTATATTGGTATATCAATCGGTGTACCTTCATACATAAAAAAACAAAATCTAGAAAAGATCCTTGAGGGAGTACTTACTTTAAGTAAAAAGTATAACTTTTCTTTGGTTGGGGGAGATACTTCAAAATCAGAGGAGCTTTTTTTAGATGTTTGGGGAGTTGCTAAAGTTAATAAGCCAATCTTAAGAAGCAAGGCCAAGGTCGGTGACTATATCTTTATAAGCGGACCGCTTGGGGCGCGAAAATTCAATACATCTTTTGAGCCACGGATTAAGGAATCCGGGTATTTAGCTAAGAATTTTAAGATAAATTCAATGATCGATATCTCTGATGGGTTTGCTATTGATTTATATCGGATTCTTAAAGAGAGCAATAAAGGAGCCCTTATTGATTATGATAAATTACCTTTGAAGAAGGGCAGAGACGATCTTTACCGGGGAGAGGATTATGAGCTGATTTTTACAATTGATAAAAGCGATAAAAAAATCGAATTCTTAAAAAAACGTTTTTTTTATGTAGGGAAAATTACTTCCAAAAAACAAGGCTATAAGATAAAAATCAATAAATCTATAAAAACTCTAAAGCCAAAAGGCTACAGTAATTTTTAGGAAAAAATTAAGAGCAATGTTAAAATTTCAGACTAACTCAGCTAAGCAAACTATATCTTTTGCTAAATCAATAGCAAAAAATTTTAAAGGCTCTGATGTTGTCATCTTAGAAGGTGATTTAGGCGCAGGTAAGACTACTTTCATAAAGGGCATCTTAGAGGGTTTAGGTTATCGAAAAAGAGTTTTAAGCCCGACTTTTACCTTACTGCGCCAGTACAAGTTAAAAACAATATGTGTTTATCATCTCGATTTCTATCGACTTAAACATAATGATATATTTAGTTTAGGCATAGATGATTTTTTGTATTCTAAGGCAGCCTTAACTTTTATTGAGTGGGGCGATAAATTAAAAGATGATTTAGACAAGTACATAGTAATTTCTTTTTCTTTTTTGGCTGAAGACAAAAGGGAAATATCTTTTTCTTTTAAAGGTTATGATAATAAGAGATTTAAGCTTTTAAAGAAGGTTAAAGGGAGCTGAATGCTGTCAGTAAAAAATATTTATAAAACTGCTCTTTTAGTTATAACTTGTCTTTTGTTTTCTGGATGTTCAGATAAAGCTTCAGAGCCCATGCCGGTTATTAATGTCTCAGCCGGCGTAAATATTTTTAATAATTCTGGTTTTGAAAAGGGCAGAGACCCTTGGATTTCATTGACAACATCGCCCTGGGGTAAAGCCTTTAGCCTAAGTGATGAGTTTGCTCACCAGGGAATTTATAGTGCTAAGTTAAGTCTTAATGTCTTACCTCAAACAGAAGGAAAACACATATTCGGTGTAGTCCAGGAAGTCAGGCCATCAGAGTTTCCCGATATAATTTCCGGATACTATTATGTAAAAGACTGGCAAAGAAAAGCTCAAGAGCAATATCTACAACTTGTGATTATTGCTATCGGTAGCGATAATATGCCTTTTCCCAGCCGTCAAATCAGATACTTATTATCCGGCACTGATAAAGAACCAATTATAATTGCCAATGCCAGGTTTGTAATTGTTGACAAAAAAGATCCGCCTCTTAGCAAGTGGGTTTATTTTGAGGTAAAACCAGCCGATGATTTTAAAAATCTCTGGGGGAAAGTACCCACTAATTTTAAAAAGCTGCGTATTCTTTTTGAGGTTCGCACTGATGGGGATATTTTTGCTGAAAGTAAAGCCAGCGTTTATTATGATGACTTATACCTTGGAATCAGTCAGAAATAGCAACTATTAAGATTTAAAAAATTAAAAATAATGAATTTATTAGGAATTGATGCCTCTTCACAAAATATCTCCTTAAGCGTAATGCTTGAAGGTAAGATAAAAGTTGATTTTAACCAGCGGATTGATTTTGGTGCCTCAGAACTCACGGTTTATATCGATAAAGCTTTAAAGAAATTATCCTTAAAAATAAGTGATTTTGACGCTTTTGTTTTAGGCTCCGGCCCAGGCTCATTTACGGGCCTGAGGATATCTTTTGCGGTAATTAAAGCCTTTGCTTTAACAACAAGAAAACCTATAATAGCCTTGGATAGTCTTTTATCTTGTGCTTACCCTTTAAGAGAAAAATATGAAAAAATAGCTGTTATTTGTGATGCTCGTAAAAATTTAATTTACTTTAGCAGCTTTACTTTTAAAAAAGGAAACTTTAAGAAAAAATCTAAAGTTTCTTTACTTAGTCTGAAGCAATTAGCTAAAAAGAAAGATCATATATTTATTACTTATGATTCTCACTTAAGGAAAGAGCTTCAAGCTGCTTATCCAAGAATAGAAGTTTATTCAAAAGATATTTACCCAAAGATAAAGAATCTTATGCATTTAGCCGGGGATTACTACCAGAGAAAAAAATTTACTCCACTTAAAAGATTAGAGCCACTCTATATACATCCTAAAACTTGTCAAATCAGGAAAAAGAAATAATGATACGGCCACTATGGATAGAAGTAGACCTCAAAGCCTTAGACAGTAATTTAAACGCTGTTAAAAGGTTTCTCGGTAAAAAAATAAAGATAGTTGCGACTATAAAACAGTCAGCTTATGGCCATGGCCTCCTGCCAGTAGCTAGAGAGCTATCAGCTAGGGGAGTAGATTTCTTTGGTGTGGGTAGCATTGAAGAAGCTATTTCTTTAAGAGAGGATAGTTATGAAGGGTCGATCATTGTTTTAAGTTCTGTTTTGGAAGAATTTAGCGAATACTTCGTTAAGTACAATATAATTCCTACCATAGTCGACTTAAATTTTGCCAGGAAGTTAGACAGAGAGGCAGGTAAAAGAGGTCGAAAGGTCCCCGTGCATGTAAAGATTGATACTGGTATGGGTAGGCTAGGGCTTTATTATAAAAACGCCCATACTTTCCTAAGAAATCTAAGTAAATTAGAGAATATAATTTTAGAGGGCATCTACACTCATTTTCCAGTTGCTGATTGTGATCCTGAGTTCACTAATTACCAGATAAATGCTTTTAACGATTTTATTTCGGAATTAAAAGCTGAAGGTATAGATTTTAAATTTTGCCATTGTGCCAATAGCATTGGAATTTTAAAGTATCCCAATGCGCATTTTAACATGGTTAGGCCGGGGTTAATGCTTTATGGCGTTAGTTTCGATGATAGCCTTAAGTTAAAACCATTATTGTCTTTAAAGTCAAAAGTAATTTTCATCAAAAAAATATCAAAAGGCAGAAGCGTTAGCTACGGTCGTACCTATATTGCTGATAGTGATAAATTTATCGCCACAGTATCTGTTGGTTATGCTGACGGTTACCCCTGGGCTCTATCTAATCGTTCCCAGGTAATTATAAGGAACAATTTCTTTAATATTGCCGGACGTGTTTGCATGGACCATGTAATGGTTGATCTCGACAAAAATAAAGATATAGTAGTCGGTGATGAAGTTATTTTAATCGGTAAGAGTAAAGCTAAAAATATTACTGCCGGAGATTTAGCAAAGATTTCTGAGACAATTCCCTATGAGATCATCAGTCGCCTTTCTTTAAAAATTCCCCGCATATACACAAAATAAATAGACCTTATTATAAGTCCTGACGCAGTTGTTTTTCAGCATCGATGACGTCGCGGTTTACTTTCTTTAGGCAATTACCCAGTTTCTGTTTTAAAGAGGCACTAATTACTTTTGAGGAGTGAATTTGTCTTAGGACTTGGATACTCATTCTAAAATAACGGACAATCTCACCTTCATCTATGGAGCAGGTGTTTTGCAGCCGGGAAAAACTTACTCCCTGATACCAGAGGCTTGAACTTTCAAATAAGTGAAAAAATGGTTTTTTACTTAAAGGGCTTATTCTAAAACTACGTTCCTTTCTATGTATTTGTTTTATGGACTTATTGAGATCTTTTTTTATTCCTTTTGCTCTTTTGTTTAACCTTGGTCTCATTTCACCTTTTCTCGGTTCATAGACTAAAGCGGTTATTGTTGTAAATAAAGATTCCCCATCACAAGCATCAAAATATTTGCCAGCAAATAATTCGCCTACGCTCAATTCAAAACTATATACCTTTGCTGCCAGAATAGCTTTTTCGGTTATTAAACCATTCTTAATATAGCCAAGCTGCTTAAGTAGAGACACCTTGCGTCTCAAGAGGCCTTTAATTTCTTTTTTTTCCCACATTTTACTTTGATAGCAATGGAAAGAGTTGGGATAAATATCATAAATTCTTTCAGCCATTAGTTTATAGAGATTTAGAATTGTTGCATAACATGAATTCAACTGGCTTTTTATTGGCTCATAGCCGCCATAAATAATTTTTTCCAGTGATGCTTTATCTATGTGGGAAGGATTGATTCGAGAAAAGACAAAACCTTCTTTATCAATTCCCCGGCGCCCTGATCTTCCCGCCATCTGGTAAAAATCCCGTGTTTTTAAATAACCGTGGTAATGACCGTAAAATTTACTCAGAGTGTCAAAAACAACTGCTTTTGCCGGCATATTAACTCCCAGGGCAAAGGTCTCAGTAGTAAAGATGAATTTTATTAAACCGGTGGTAAAGAGGCGCTCGATAACTTCTTTTAGGGTCGGTAGCAATCCGGCGTGGTGGTAAGCTATGCCATTTTTAATAAGTGGGATCAGAAAATTGACGTGAGTTGAGGGAGATATATTAAATTTTTCAATGAGTTCATTTAAAGTCTTATCTATTAAATTTTTCTCAGAAGGATTTAAGAAATCCAAATAACCCATATCTTGAGCCAAGTCTTCGCAGCGGCGCCGGGAAAAAGAAAAGTATACACAGGGAAAAGTTTTAAAACCATTAAGATGCTTTATAAGAGTCTTTAGTTTATTTGGCTTTGAGTGCCAATAATTCTCTTGGTAGGACTGCTTTCTTAAGGTTTTATAGAGAAGATCTGACTTTTTCAATTCTTTAAAACTGGAGAATAGATTATCATTGCATTGAAAGAAGAAGTGCAGAGGCACAGGTCTGGTTTCTTCAACTATTGATTCTACCGGGTGACTGTGTACTTTTTTTAGCCAACCAACGAATTCTTTTATATTGGGGAGAGTTGCGCTTAGAGCCAGCAATCTCATTTTAGGCGGAAGGAGAATTATTGTTTCTTCCCAAACCGTTCCCCGCTCAATGTCATCGAGATAGTGAATTTCATCAAAGATAACCCAGCCTCTTTCGGCAAAACTTTCCGGTTCAACTAAAATTGCATTACGGAATATTTCAGTAGTCATAATAAGTATGGGGGCACTTCTATTGATGCTAACGTCTCCGGTTAATATTCCTACTTTTCCCGGGTATTTTTTAGAAAAATCTCTGAATTTCTGATTGCTCAAGGCTTTAATTGGTGCTGTATAGACAACGCCTTTTTGGTTTTTAATGCAGTCTTCAATTATTCTTTCAGCAATCAGGGTTTTTCCTGCTCCGGTAGGAGCGCTAACAATTACAGAATTGCCTTTTTTGGCAGACTCAAGCGCTTGGCTTTGAAAATTATCTAGGGTAAAGTTTTGCATAGGAAATTTTATTTTTAAACTGAAGTTATCTTTAAGGTAAGTTTAAGATGTTTTTGTCTGATTATCAATTATCATGCCTGAACTTTCAATCTTTTCAGTCATTTTTTGAAAAATTTCTTTTGGCAGATCAATAAAATGTATACCAATATGCCAGAGGTCTTTACTAATTTGAAGCTTATACTTTGGTTCGGATTGAATATAGAGTGAGTATTCTTTATCAGGAAAGACGACTCTGGTAAGGAATTTATCATTATCTATGTCGCGGTCGAGAGTGACTTTAGCACCCTTCTGGGATATATCCAGTATTTCTTTTGTTTTTATTATAGTGCTATTTGATAATTTTA
>CAJXAF010000047.1 GCA_913050175.1 uncultured bacterium | reverse complement strand
ACACGCAATACTTTGCCCCCATTGCTGAAATATTCTTAAAATCTGTCTGGGAGATAAAATTGTTACGAAACTTACTCGCAAATAATCCCAGTTCCTTTTTCCCGTATATTTTACTAAATTTCTCTTTAAAAGCACTCTCGGCTATGTTCCGGCCTCCAAGAATATAGCCTTCCATTAACAACCATGATCCAAGATTTAGACCCTTAATTCCCCTCATCGCCGCAAGTGTATTCATGATTTTTTAAAGGCTGACTTGGCCGATAAAGGGTTTTTTATAATCTTTTTATAAACACATAAGTGATCCTTGCGCCAGTGTGTATGGAGTATTTTTCTTACCTGGACACAATCAAATATCTCACCACCTACGCTCTCTCTTTCACCAAGGCGATTGCGATAAATAGTGCAGAAAAATGTCTTGTCAGCCTTTGATTTTAGGTGTTTACAAGGATCATCATAGGCCCCACAGCAACCTCCGCAACGCCGGCAAAGGTCCTCCCATTGGCCTTCTTTTGCTTTTAAATACTTACGATAGCTGCTATAATTAGTCTTGTTTAACATAGGGCCTATTATATCAAATTTTTATTAAATTACAAAAATACCTAAAGTGCCCTTCTTTTAGTTAATTTTAAGACAAAGGATTTAGATATGACAAAACGAGTATTTAAAGTTATTTGTAAAGATAAATTAGCTGTTCAGCAATTCAAAACCTTGATCTCATTTTTCTGTGATGCTGGTGATTTCGAGATCATTGAAGACACCTCCTTTACCGTAAGCCCCCAAAAACTCTGGAAAGTTTCAAATGCTAGAAAAAAGCGCCGGAAAAAGATAAAAGCCAGGGTGATCTGCACTGACTATGAATCATCAACAAAATACCCCATCGCTGATGCTATTGATATCTCTCAAAACGGCATCTGTCTTAAAATCCCCAAAACTATAAAAGCCGAAGAAAAATACATATAAAGGTGCTAAAGAGCGGTTTTCGATCTAAAAGTAAAGAAATGCTCGGACGAGTTGTCTGGAACAAGCCTAACAAGATCGGAGTTGAAATTATTGAGCCGATTTCAAGATAGCTATTCATAAAACAACCCTTCTCGTATTTATCTCTTAAAATAGAATTCCCGATCAGTATTTGATCGGGAATTTTTTATTGTTACTCTAAAAAATTACTTAAACAGAGCGTAGGTTACAATTACACCGCTAAAAACAATAGATACCATTGCCATCAATTTTATTAAGATATTTAAAGAAGGGCCGGCTGTATCTTTAAAAGGATCTCCAATCGTATCTCCGGTAACAGCAGCTTTGTGGGCCTCTGAACCTTTACCGTCAAGGTTACCTTCCTCAATATACTTTTTGGCATTATCCCAAGCTCCTCCGGAATTGGCCATCATAATAGCCAAAACAAAACCGGAAGCCAAAGCTCCTACTAAAAGTCCAATTTCGCCCCTTACTCCCAAGAGCAGACCTGTTGCAATCGGAGCGGCAATAGCCAATAAAGATGGTAAAATCATCTCTTTCTGGGCAGCTTTTGTAGTTAAAGTTACACAACGAGAATAATCAGCCTTAGCATTGCCGTCAAGCAGCCCTTTGATTTCTCTAAATTGTCGGCGTACCTCCTCAATAACAGCTCCGGCAGCTCTACCCACAGCACTTAAGGATAAAGAACAGAAGACAAAAGGCATCATTGCTCCGATAAAAACACCAACAAGTACGTTAGGATCAAATAAACTGGCAGTAAGATCCAGGCTAAACCCAAGACGCGCGGCTTCATGGAGAACGTGGTCCTTATAAGCTACAATTAAAGCCAAAGCAGTCAAAGCCGCAGACCCTATGGCAAACCCTTTTCCGGTCGCAGCAGTAGTATTACCGAGTGAATCCAATTGATCGGTTCTTTGACGCACTTCCTTAGGTAGCTTAGCCATTTCAGCTATTCCGCCGGCATTATCAGCTATCGGTCCATAAGCATCTGTAGCCAAGGTAATGCCAAGAGTGGACAGCATTCCTACTGCTGAAATGCCTACTCCATATAAACCCATGCCAAAATTATTAAACCCGTTATTAACAGCAAAACTGGCTAAGATAGCCCCGCCAACTATTAGTACTGCTCCTGCTGGCGAAAGCATACCTAAGGCTATTCCTTCAATAATCATAGTTGCCGGACCAGTTTTAGATGATTTAGCTAAATTTTGTGTTGGTTTATATCCGGCTGAAGTAAAGTATTCGGTAAGTTGACCGATGAAAACACCGGCCAGGAGGCCTATCACCACTGACCAAAAAATACCAAAGTACTCAGCCGGTAAGGTAAATTTAATAATTAAAAATGAAAAAATAACTACAAAGACAGCTGCAGTTAAAACACCTTTTCTTAAAGCCTTTAACAAACCTTTCTGAGTTGCCCCCTCTTTTGTCCGTACAAAGAAAAAACCTATTAAAGATGCTATGACGCCGCAGACAGCCAGAAGCAGTGGTGTAATAACACCTTTCAAACCTAAACCAGCTGCAGCAGCTAAAGCCATTGTTGCAACTATAGAATCAACGTAAGATTCATATAGATCAGCACCCATTCCTGCTACATCACCAACATTGTCACCTACTTGATCTGCAATAACTGCCGGATTTCTGGGATCATCTTCTGGTATGCCAGCCTCAACCTTTCCCACTAAATCTGCGCCTACATCAGCGGCCTTGGTGTAAATGCCGCCGCCTAAACGGGCAAAAAGAGCATAACTTGATGCCCCCATGCCGAAACAAAGCATAGTAGAAGTAATTGCCGTAAAAAGCTCATTACCGGCTAAAGGTTGGCGAGTTGTGTAGTACCATTTTAAAATCAAAAACCAAGTTGCCAACTCTAAAAGTCCAAGACCAACAACCATGAAACCCATAACAGTTCCGCCACTAAAAGCTAATCTTAGGCCTTTGTCTAAACTTTCCCAAGCAGCCTTAGCTGTTCGGGCATTAGATTTTGTAGCCACAAACATCCCCAGCCAGCCGCAAAAACCGGAAAAAAGACCTCCGGTCAAAAAAGCAAAGGGAACAAAAATTACCAGAAAGCCCTCTAAAGCCATAATTAAAAGGATTACAAAAACGACTGCGAAAAAAATAGAAACTATCTTATACTGCTGCCTTAAATAGCCTTTCGCACCTTCAAAGACATAACGGGAGATTTCCTGCATTTTCTCATTACCCTCTGGCTGCTTTAAAATCCAGCGGATTAAACCACCGCAGAAAGCTAGAGCTAAAAAAGAACCGATAAAAACATACAAAATTGGATCCATGCTGATACTCCTTTATTGTTTTTTGATGATTGCTTCTCTTTTTTGGCCAACAGAAACAAAACTGATTTTTGCTTCTACAAACTTTTCAATAAAACTCAAATATTGTTTAGCCGCTTTTGGTAAGTCTGAAAATTTCCTTACATTATTAACCGGACTCTTCCACCCCTTAAAGGTTTTATAGACCGGAGTTATACCTTCTAAACTGTAGGGAAAAGATTTTAATAGCTTAGATCCTTTTCTGTACTGAGTACATACTTTGATCGAATCGAAGCTATCTAAAACATCTAGCTTAGTAATAACAATATCAGTTACATCATTAAGCAAGACAGCTCTTTTTAGCAGTACTAAATCGAGCCAGCCACAGCGCCGCGGTCTGCCGGTAGTAGCGCCAAATTCACCACCAAGCTGACGAAAACTGTTCTCTAGCTTGCCTGTCAGCTCCGTAGGAAATGGCCCTTCACCAACTCTAGTGATGTAGGCTTTGGCAACTCCGATTGTTTTTTTAGTCTTTACAAAAGACAGGCCTGAACCTAAAATTGCATTTTTAGAAATTACTGAAGAAGAAGTCACAAAAGGATAGGTGCCAAAATCAACATCAAGGAATGTCCCTTGAGCGCCTTCAAATAAAAAATTCTTATTGCGATTATCATTAAAATAATCAATAAGATCACAAACATATGGCTTTAGAACCTTGGCATAAGCCTTGTACTCATCGTAAAGCGCTTTAAAGGAGAAGCCTTTAAAATTATATACTTTTCTAAAAATATTATTCTTCTCTCTTAAATTATCCTTTAGTTTGAAGGAGAAAACTTTCTCATCGATAAAATCAACCATTCTTATACCGCAACGGGAAACTTTGTCTACATAACAAGGGCCAATCCCGCGCTTGGTTGTTCCAATTTTCTGAATTCTCCCCTTTTCCCTTAAAGAATCCATTATTCGATGATACGGCAGTATTATGTGCGAGAAGGCAGATATTTTTAAGTTTTTTGCTGAGACTTTAATACCTTTCTTCTTTAAAGAATCGATCTCTTCAATTAAAATTTTAGGATCAATAACCACACCGTTACCAATAACACAAGTTTTTTCCTTACGCAGTATTCCTGAAGGTATAAGGTGAAAGACGAATTTATCTTCACCAATCACGACTGTGTGGCCAGCATTATTACCTCCTTGGTATCTAATAATAACATCACTGTCCTGACAAAGATAATCAATTACCTTCCCCTTGCCTTCATCGCCCCATTGTAAACCTATAAGCGTTTTGTTCATGTTTTAGCTAATAAAAAACTTAGAACATTTTCTTCAAAAGTGCCTCATCAATGCCAAAGGCTTTAAATATCCTGGTGTTTTTAATAAGAAGTACGTTGCCGGTTCTAATATCAACCTCTTTTACCAAACTCGAATTTTCAATTAAGAGAGTATCCATATCATCAGAATTCATGACTTTTTGAACACTCTTGTAACTTATCCCTAACTCATCTAAGGTGTTGACCCATGATGTTTGAAGAATTTGTCCAGCCCTTAAAAGTATATAGTCATTTACCTTGTTAGGATATTTTTTGCCTACCGCCAAAACGACTTTTACCTCTTCTAGGGGATATCCGGATTCAACCTTCTTAGGTATAAGGAAGTAAGTTTTTAACTTAACCTTATTTTTTTCTATAAAACTTACCAATTGAGAAAAAACCTTTTTGGTGTCTTTATCGTAAAGATTTATAAAAAAATCAATTCTCTTCTTTATTTCTTTGCGGTCGAGAAAAAGAAATACTCCCGATAGATCAGTTTTCAGCAAATATTCGCTGCCGCTTTTTTCAAATAACTTAGCAAACTTTTCAAAATTCTTTTCATTTTCTATTTTTGGATCAACCACAAATAAAGGTAAAGTGTTAGCCTTGTAGGCAGTTATAAGTTTTTTTCCTTCAGCGCTCTTGTAATCAATTTTTTTAAAATTAATACCTAAAAAATTCTCCTTTAAAACCTCTTCCGTAAGCTCTGTTGAGCAGACTGAACAACTTTTATCAACGACTATTTTAGCAGTAAATTTTTCGGCAGCATAATAAGCACAGGTTGCCTTGGGATCGCCTGAATCCTGACACTTTCTGACCAAGCCTTCGCGGGCTTTACAGTCTTTATCTTTAAAGCAGGCCGGAATAAGTTTTTTTATCTTAGAACTTTCTCCTAGCTCAGGAGAAAGTCTGGTGTCTTTAACTTTAAAATCGCTGATACCCTTAGCAGTGAGGTTAAACTCAGCAATGCTTAAAGCTTTTGCCTGATAAATCGGTTTAAGCAAATGGCTTTGGCCCAAACCCTCGTGGGAACGGGTGTCTGTGACTGCACCAGAGGTGATTGCAAAATTTATCTTAGGGAATTTCTTTATAATATTTTTGGTCTCGACATCACCAATAGCTGATAAAAGAATTAATACATCATACTTATTGTCAAGTTCTGAAAAAACTTTTTCTAAGGACTTAGAATAATCTCCTACCTCTACCCCGTACTTTTTATATAGACTCTTTGGGCTTAAAGCAGTAATTGCTATTTTTTTTCCAGATACTTCTTTTATTAGGTAAGGTTTAATGCCTTCTAAGGCAATGTTAGCGCTTAGATAATTAAGTTTAAAGTTTTTTATAACTTCTTTTAGAAAATCGCCGCCAAATACAAATTCATTCTCTCCGATAGCAAGAGCATCGTAGCCCATAGATTGCATTGTCGTAAGATAAAAGAAAGTTCTTAGTTTGTCTCTATCAGGATTTATACTCTCTGAGTCAAAAAGTCCTCCGGCAATAAAATTACCGCTATCAAGAAGTAATAAATTTTGTTTATCGGCTATACTGTCTAAATATGCTGCCCTCCGGCTAACTCCTCCGCCAACAGAAACAGGACAGCTGCCGCAAGGATAAAGGGCCGAGTAAGAATTGCCTGTATAGACAAATTTTATCTTCTCGCTATGAGCTTGAGAAGATAGAAAAGAAAAAATTAAAACCATAGCAAGTACTTTAGGCACAAAGTTAGACATCTTAGAGCTTATTTTCATCATAACCTCCAATTTTTTTAAAGATTTATAGTTTTTAAAGACACTATATTAGGATTAGATTGGATCGTTTCAATTACATCCTTACTTAAAGGACTGTCAATATTAAGAATAGTTAAGGCCACTTTTTTGTCTGGATATCTGCCTAGACTCATATTGGCAATATTTATCTTATGAGATCCTAGGGTTGAACCCAAAAACCCGATAACCCCCGGTTTATCTTGATTTGTTATAACAAGCATATGTTTTGAAGGTGAAATCTCAATATAAACATCATCCATCTTAACAAACCTGGCTGTACGATCAGCAAAAAGAGTACCTTCCAAAACCATTTCACTTGTATCTGTTATAACTTTAACAGATATCGAATTCATATACTCCTGTTCTTGGCTTATTTTTATCTGTTCAACCTTTACTTGCCGCATTTTGGCAACTTCCAGAGCATTTATATAATTAACGCCTTCCTCTAATTGCTGGGAAAAAAAGCCTTTGATAAAAGCTGAACCTAAGGCGTCAACTTTATAAGTTGAGATTTCGCCAATATAGGCAATTTGAATCTCCTTGGCTCTCCCCTTAACTAACTGTGAGCAAAATTTACCCATATTTTCAGAGAGAGTAAAGTAAGGTTCAATTATTTTATAAGTTTCCTGATCAAGCTGAACATAATTTATAGCATTCTTAATAGCCTTGTTTTGAAGGACATCTCTGAGGCAGTGAGCAACCTCAATAGCAACATTGACTTGAGCTTCATCGGTTGAAGCTCCCAAATGAGGAGTTACGATAAGATTATCCAATTCTAGGAGCTTAGAATCAAGCGGCGGCTCTTTAACAAAAACGTCCAGGGCTGCACCGGCAATCTCCTTATCCTTAAGTGCCTTATAAAGTGCTTCTTCGTCAACTATACCGCCCCGGGCACAATTTATAATAAAAGCACTTTTCTTCATGAGTTTAAATTCATCGTCAGAGATAATATTCTTAGTTTCTTCGGTCAAAGGAGTGTGGATAGTAATAAAATCAGAAGTTTTCAAAATCTCTTCTAAATCAACGAGCTCAACGCCTATTCTTTTTGCTAAGTCGCTGGAAACAAAAGGATCGTAAACTAAAACCTTCATGGCAAAAGAAATAGCTCTTTGGGCGACCTCTTTGCCAATCCTGCCTAAACCAATAATACCCAAGGTTTTTGAATGCAGTTCAGTACCCTTAAACTTCGACCTCTCCCATGCCCTATTTTTTAAAGACGAGTGGGCAAAGGGTATGTTTCGGGCAATAGCCAGCATTAAGGCAAAGGCTTGCTCACAAGTAGATATAGTGTTTCCCCCAGGAGCATTCATAACAATTATTCCCTTTTTTGTAGCTGCCTGGATATCAACGTTATCTACACCTACGCCGGCTCGTCCAATAACTTTTAAATTATCAGCCTCTTTAATAATATCAGCGGTCAATTTAGTAGCGCTCCTAATAACAATACCCTGATACTCACCAATCACACTCTTAAGCTCATCAGAAGATATTCCAAATTTACAGTCAACTTGAAACCCTGCTTCCTCAAGTATTTTTACGCCTTCTTTTGATAATTTATCTGAAACAATTACTTTAACCATAAATACCTCCTTAAGCCTCCTACCTTGATGTTTTATCGACAAAGAGTAATATTATTATCCGTGAAAAACTTCCTCCAGCACAGACAGAGAGCTGCCCGGCTTAAACTTATGGCCCAATTTTTGCAAAACACTTTCAAGCAGAGAAAAACAAGAAATTAAATCTTTTTCGTTTATCCAGCCCATGTGAGCAATTCTAAAAATCTTATCCTTAAGCTTGGCTTGACCACCGGCAATACTTAAACCGTGCTCTTTTCGCAAAATTCCTACTATCTCACTTGATTTTATGCTTTCCGGTGAACAGATTGCCGTAACCGAAGCTGAGGGACTCTTAGAGAATAAATCTAATCCCAAGCTTTTGGCTGCTTTTTGAGCTGCTATTGCCATCTTGGCAAATCTCCCGCATCTGGCAATGACACCTTCCTTGTTAATATAATCTAAAGATTCTTTGAGGCCGACTATTAAAGATACAGCCGGAGTATAAGGTGTATCATTCTTGGCATAGCTTTTTAAAGCTTTGCTTAAATCAAAGTAGTATTTTGGTAAGTTTGAATTAGTGAGTGCCCTTTTAGCTTTCTCACTTAAAGATATAAAACCAAGCCCCGGAGGTAACATAAGACCTTTCTGGGATCCACTAACGACCACATCTACACCCCACTCATCAGTAAGGAATAAATCCTGGCCTAAACCGCTTATGGCATCAATAATACTAAGAAGGCCCCGTTTACTGCAAATTTCAGCTATGGACTTTACATCAAAGACCGTACCGGTAGAGGTCTCAGTCAGAGTTGTAAGCACTGCTTTTGCATCAGGATTTTTATCTAAGAGCTGATTTAAATCTTCCAGTGAAGGCTGATTACCCCACTCTATATCCATATTAACTACATTCAAACCATAAACAGTACCTATTTCTGTCCAGCGCTCACCAAATTTTCCTCCTGAGATTGTTATTATTTTATCTTCTTTAGAAAATAGATTGCTAACAGCAGCCTCCATTGCGCCTGTACCGGACGATGCCAGAATCAAAACTGGATTGGCAGTAGAAAATACAGACTTAAGACCTTTGTCGACATCTTCTAATACAGCTCTAAACTCATCGGTCCGGTGGTGGATTATCTCCTTAGCCAACCCTTTAAGTACAAAAGAAGGAACAGGTGATGGCCCCGGTGTCATAAGAAAAGTCCTCTTCATAAAAAACTCCTTTTAAAATCTAAGAAATACTCAGTATTACTTTTGCTCAGAAATAACTTCATCAACAATTCCGTAATCTTCGGCTTCTTTAGCACTCATAAAATAATCGCGGTCAGTATCAGCTTCTACTTGCTTGATTTCTTTTCCGGTGTGAGAAGATAAAATTTCATTAACTTTTCCTCGCAGACGTAATATTTCATTTGTCTGACGAGATATATCCTCAGCTGTACCTTGCACTCCACCCCAGGGCTGATGAATCATAATCCTAGAGTTTGGCAAAGCATGGCGTTTGCCTTTTGTCCCAGCGCAGAGAAGAACTGCCCCCATAGAAGCAGCCTGGCCAACGCAATAGGTAGCCACGTCACACTTTACAAATTGCATAGTATCATAAATAGCCATTCCGGCCGTAATCACGCCTCCCGGACTATTTACGTATATATTAATATCCTTATCAACATCTGACATTTGTAAAAATAACATCTGGGCTATAACTACATTAGCAATAGCATCGTTTATCGGAGTACCAATAAAAATTATTCTGTCTTTAAGCAACCTTGAATATATATCATAAGCTCTCTCTACGTGACCAGTCTGTTCAATTACCATTGGAACATACATTTGGTTATTCATCTTTGCCTCCAGTTTTATAATTACAGCTATTTATATTCAGCCAAACTAAGAATAAAGCCTAAAGTAACGTCAATAACATTACTGCCTTCTTTAAATCCTTCTTTTTTAGCAATTGCTTCTAAAATATAAAAAAGTTTAACCTCCTGAGAAGCTACTGGTTTTAACTTTTCCTCTACCTCTTTGGTATACTTTTCGAGATGTTCACCGCTTACACCGCGCTGCTTTAAATTGCCAACTTCGCGATTAATAAGCTCTTTATGATGTCTCTCTACTTCGGCTGCCGGTAGATCGATCTTGAAGGTCTTTAATAAGTGCTGTCTGAGCTGGCTATCGATATCCTGTCGTCTCTGACTTAGTTTTTCGACTGATAATTGAAGCTTAATTGCCTGGCGTAAAGCTGCTGTATCCGGATACGATGCCCAGCGGGCAAGACCATCATCTTCTAAGTCTTTATCAATAGTCTTTTTTATGC
>CAJXAF010000046.1 GCA_913050175.1 uncultured bacterium | reverse complement strand
AGCTCTTTTTTCTGCAGCTGATACTCAGAAAAAACGGGAGTAGCTACAGAATCAAAAAACCCCTCGGCAAAGATACTGCGAAAAAGGCTAGGTATCCTAAAAGAAACAATAAAAGCTTCCAGAAGGGCTGAAGTACCAAAAAAATAGGCTATAAGGATTTCCCGGACAAAACCCAAAAACATAGAAATACCCGTACCAAAACTAACGATAGATGTGTTTTTAGCTACTTTTTTTAGCATATTTGTATTTTAAACCTATTTTTTCGCCTATCGTTGAATCAAAAAAGCACTTGACATATCCTTACTATTTGTATAGAATCCATGTCTAAACAAGGAGGAAATACCATATGCCACAAAGAAGAACATCAATAAAGGACCTAAGACAAAGTAAAAAAAGAAGACTTAAGAACTTAGGAGTTAAAAATAAACTAAAAACTACAATTAAGAAATTTAAAAAGTCTCTTGAAAGCACTGAAAAACAAGCCCGGGAAGAGTCACTCAAGGAAATGTGTAAAGTTTTGGATAGAGCTGCTTCTAAGAAAATAATCCATAAAAATAAAGCTGCCAGGAAGAAAAGCCGTTTATCCAAGCTAATGAAAAAGGCCCCCGCAAAGAAATAATAGAATTTCAAGAAAATTGAGAAAGCTTTACCAGCAAGCTCTCAATTACTAACCGCGGATTTTCACCCTTTTCTTTTATTAAACGATCTGCCTGCCAAATATAATCAAGACACCTTTTACGCCTATTAATGTCTTGAGTCCGTGAGAAGCTATTTGTAAGAATTCCTATAACTTGTGGGCCTATAAGCCTCTGGTTTACTCCTTCCTTAAATAACGATTCGAGAATATATAAAGAAGAAGACAGATCTTGACGCTTCAAACTATATATTAAATCAACTATTGTAATATACTTCTTATAAGAACTTACTCTAATTATGGCTGCATGTTTTAAAACAAAAGAAAAAAACTTATCTGTTGATATTTTCTTTTCTTTCTGTATAGAGTAATGATTTTTTTCGGTTTCAAGAACTATATAGGCACCGGATAATATCTTTTTAAGGTTAGCTAAGATAAATTCTCTGTCGACAGTAGATAGCTTTAAACAATCTTTAAAAATAAAAATTTGCCTGCTATCAAAGCTTTTAGTGAGGACTTTTTCCTGAAGATCTTTAGAATCTATATCTTTGCAATAAATTATTGAAGTATTTAAAGAAGAGGAGTTTGATTTTAGAACCCTTTTTTTAAGGCTTTCAATTGCCCGTTGTCGTTGAAAAAAATCTGCGCCCGCGATAAAAAATAATTTTTGTCGGATATCCATATTTTAGGAGAGAATTAAAAAACACGAACCATCACGAATTCATCCTAAAACTTAGGGATTAGCGGTCTTAATTTGAGTGTACTTCGTGGTAATTCGTGTAATCAATTTAGGTATCTACCATTCTTCAACTACTGCTTCAAGAATTCTTCTGGCTGTGTCCTCTATGAGGTCTATCTGGGCAGCTGTCTCGCTTTTTGAATTAGCGCCACTGAGAAAATACTCTGTTTCACCAATAATTGTTTTTACTTTCAGGTCCTCACCTTCAGAGTCAACCAACTTCATCCTCACATAAAGGCGTAACCGCTGCTCTTTCACATCATCGGAATCTGTATAGCGCAAAGTAGCCTTGTTATATTCATAAACTTCACAGGAAAGCTTTAAGGCTTTTGGGTCAGTATTAACTACCTTTAGGCCTCCATCAATATTAAATCTATTAACCAATTCGTTAGTTAAACGATTTTCAATAAGAATAGGAAAGCTGGTGTAATTTGAGTATCTTCTGCTTTCTGAAGTTATATCAATCTTACTTACGGCTGGCTCTATTATTAAGGTATTACCATCATAAACAAAACCTCTAGTTGTATATCCGCAGCCAACCACAATAAAAGAAATTAAAAGGACTAATATTTTATTCATGACTACACTCCTATGGTTTTATTTAAGTTTAACGGACGACCTCTTTTCGAAGCTCTCTTGCCAAACGCTGCTCATCCAACAGTTTTTGTTTTTTCTTTATAGCTTCTTCCCTTTTTTGCTGCTTGGCTAGCCGCACTGCTTGGGCTTTTGCCTTAGACTCCTCTACTCGTTTTAGCTTAGCTTGCCGGGCAGCTTCTTTTTTAGCTAACTTTTCCTTTTTAATAGCTTTAGCTCTGGCTTTAGCTTCCTGAACTCTCTTTAATTTTGCTTGTTTTTTCTCTTCTTTTAAGCGTAGTTTTTGGAGACGACGAGCTTCTTTTTTTGCCTTAATCTCATCTATTCGCCTTAGCTTAGCTTGACGAGCTTCTTCTTTTTTACGTAACTTCGCCTGCTTAGCTTCTTCTTTTTTCTTCAACTTGGCTTTCTTGATTTCTTCCTTCTTCTGCATTTTTTCCTGGCGCAGCACTTCTTTCCTCAACCTGGCTTCTTCCTTCTTCTGGATCTTCTCCTGGCGAAGCACTTCCTTCTTTAGCCTGGCTTCCTCTTTCTTCTTCAACTTGGCTTGATATACTTCATCTTTCTTAACTAGTTTAGCCCGTTTAGCCGCCTCTTTCTTCTGAATCTTCTCCTGACGAAGCACCTCTTTCTTTAACCTGACTTCTTTCTTCTTAGCCCTGGCTTTCTCTATCTTCTCAAGCTTCTCCTGGCGCAATACTTCTTTCTTGGCTCTTGCATCTTCTATCTTCTCAAGCTTTGCCTGACGAAGCACATCCCTCTTCTGGATTTTCTCTTGGCGCAGCGCCTCTTTCTTTGCCTTTGCTTCTTCTGCTAATTTAAGAGATTCTTCTATTTTTTCCTGCTTTAAAGCTAGACGCTCTTCTCTAAGCTCCTGTTTTTCAAGTAGTCTGCTTTCTTTTAAACGGGTCTTTTGAGACCTCTTTTCCTCTGAAGCTTCTTGCTTTTGAAGCTTTTGCCACTCTTTCTTTGTAACATTTTCTTTGATATATTTATCGAGGTCTTTTATCTTATTTAAAGAAACCTCATGGTAATCGCTTTCAGGGTAATTCTTGATTATTTTCTTATAGTAAATTACAGCGCTACCATACTTATCCTGTTTTTCGTAAAACTCAGCAATTCCAAAAATCTTTCTGGCTTCACTATTGCGAAGCTTACTTAACTGTTCTTCGGCTTCTGATGATATTTGAGCCTCAGGGTGCTCTTTAATGAATTCATCCAGCCTGTCGGTTGCCTCTTCTAGATAGGATGAATCATACTCAGATCCAGGAAAGGCATTTGCCGTAGCAATTGCTAATTGATACTTTGCTGGAGCAGCCCATTTACTATCAGAATAACTATCAATAGTCTTCTGAAATGCATCACGGGCTTCATCAAAACGCCCAAGCTCAAGAAGTATCATTCCCGTTTTATATTGGGCACGAGGAGCATACTCTGAATAGGGCATCTTATCTACAATTCTCTGAAAAATCTCAATGGCTGGATGGTCAACAAAGTCATATACTGACATTCCCAATAACTTCTTGTTTTCACGGTTGAGAAAATACTCACCAATACCATAGATTTTCTCAACCGCTTCGTTAATGCGTTGACTGTTAGGATAAGAGTCTATTAGCTTTTGATACTCCTGATAAGCTTCATAAGGCTTATTGAATTCCTCAAGGCATTGAGCGACAAAATATTGAGCTTCAGCAGCCTCTTTAGAATCAGGATAGTGTATTAAGAGCTTTTTAAAACTTTTGTAGGCTTGTTTGTGCTTTCCGGCATCAAATAGCTTCTCAGCTTCTTTATACTGTAGATAAGGTGTAGCTAAAGCTGAGTATTTTGGATTCTTCCATTCCTGGGTTTTAGGCGACCAAATCCAAAAGGAGTAAGCATTTAAGGAAAAACACAATAAAAATGTGTAAAGGGGCAGATTTTTTAATATTTTAATCATATTATAAGATAACTTCATTAATATTTTTAAAGCCTTGGTAGATAAAAAACTATATCAAAGGAGGTCTTTTTTGTCAAACCCTATTAAAATTAGTGCTTAACCTAAAAACCTAGGTTTTTTTATATATAGAAGAAATATACCACTTAATAATATTATATAATAAATCATTAATTCTTTTAAAGAAAAAGTATAAGGAATAAAAGCCAGCTTAACCAAGCTTAAAATTTTAACTAGCCAGACAAAGGCATTTGATGAAAGTGAGAGAAGAGCTCCTAATGATTTGGCTAAAAACCCAAAGGGTGAAAGAACCACTAAAATAAATGCCAAAAAGAGAAGAAAGCTAAAATAAGGTATCAAAATAATATTATAAAATACACTTAAAATGGTTATTTTATTAAAGTAAAGCGAGGTTAAGGGAGTAAGAAAAACCATCACAAATAATGATGAAAAGAATATATATTTAAAATAACTTAATCCTCGTATCGCTGAAGGTTTTATTGCAAATACCCTAAAACCAATAATAATTGCAAAAACAGCTAAAAAAGATAGTTGAAACCCTACCCCAAAGAGCATTTTAGGTTCACTAATCAAAATGACAAAGCCGGCTAAAGCTAAAGAATTCAAAGGGTTAACTTTTCTTTTTAAAAAGAAAGCCAGCCCAAAGCAAGTAAACATGATTGTAGCCCGGACAGTCGAAGGTGCTGCTCCGGTAACAAAAGTATAAACAAAAAGAAAAATAACTGTTACTGCTAATCTCAATCTAAAACTTAAGTGGAAAAACCCTAAAATAAAAAATAATATTACACTTGATAAGCCTAAGTGTAAACCGCTTATAGCAAGAAGGTGTGAAGCTCCGGTCTTTGAGAAAAAATTAGACTCATTTTTAACCAACTCCCGGCGCCCTAAGAAAACCGCACTTAAGAACCTGGCAGCATCCTGATTGCAATTCTCTTTAAATACAGAAAGAAGATAAAGAGAAGTTTTTTTTCTAAATTTAGCCCACAAACTAAGAGGTAATTTATTTATTTCAGTATCCTTTTTAAGCCAAAGATTATAATAGTATCTGTTTTTAAATTTCTGCTTCTTTAGCTTGGCTTCTAACTTATACTTATCCAAAAATTTCATTTTTCTAGTATAGTCTCTTAACCTTACTGTTTGGGAAACTCTTAGGCCATCAATGGTTATTATCTTAACTTTAAGCGAGTTAAATAACTTTTTCTCCATTGGTAGAGACAAGACCTCTAAGCTAATTTCCTGATTAGTATTTAAATGAGAATCAATGATTTTCTGGTCAGATTCGCTATAGATACACATTCCTAGGAGAAAAAATAAAACGATAATGCAAACATCAGAAATAAAAGGCCTATTTTTCTTATAAAAAAAATAGGCTATCCCCAGAGAGCATAGAGAGAAATAAAAAGGGATTAGATGGAGAGAAAAGGGTTTAGCTAGAGTGATACCCAGACAGAAGAATACAAAAAGAATAAAATTTAATAAGCTGCTAATGTTTATTTTATGCACTAAAATTAGATATTCAAAATGAAATATAGTCTCTTATAGCTAGAATTTTTTTCTGACCAAGGCCTTTAACTTTTTCCAACTCCTCTACTGTTTTAAAGGGGCCGTTAACTTCCCGGTAACGGATAAGACGGCTGGCTATTACTGGACCAATGCCAGGAATTTTTTCAAGCTGGGAACTAGAAGCCTTGTTTACGTTAATAACTAAAGGGTAGGAACTGACTGACATGGACTGGAAAGTATCTTTTTTATCAAGTAAATTACTTTTAAACTGGTCTGCATTAGAAAATCTCAAAAACCCGCCGGCCATGATCAAAATAGCCAGACCAAAAAGTACCTTTCTTTCCTCTGGAGTTAAGCAAAACATATCTAATTAGCGACAGCTGCCTCTTGGCTAGATAACTATGTTAACAATTTTTTTGTCAACATAGATAACTTTTTTGGGTGATTTATCGGAAAGTTGTTTTTTAACTTTTTCAAGGGCCAAAGCCTGATCTTTGATTTTATCTTCAGACCAGCCAACATCAATGCTTATCTTGTCACGCACCCGGCCGTTTATCAAAACAGCAATTTCAACTTCTTTAACTTCTAAATACTCTTGCTTTACCTGGGGCCAGCTATGATTTAAAATTGTAGGCTCATTACCTAAAATCTGATTAACTTCTTCGCTAATGTGAGGAGTAAAAGGGGCAAGAAGTAAAAACATTGTCTGAACTGCTTCTTTAAAAACATCTTTTCTAATCGAACCTTCGTTTAAACACTTATAGGTTTGATTAACCAACTCCATTATTCTGGATATCGCAGTATTAAATTGGAAATTTCCTTCTAAGTCTTTTGTAACTTCCTTAATAGTCAAATGGGTCTTTGTAAGCAAGATCTTCTCTTGAGTTAAGTCCTCCTCAAGCGGTTCCTCGCCAAATTCTTTTACCATATCGACTAAACGTAAAGCCCGCTGGATAAATCGCCAACAGCCCTGAAGGCCTTCATCCTGCCACTCAGCATCTTTTTGCGGTGGTCCCATAAAGAGAATATAAAGACGCATTGTGTCACTACCATACTTTTCAATAATGTAATCCGGAGCGACTACATTGCCTTTTGATTTAGACATTTTTGCGCCTGATTTAACAATCATGCCCTGAGTAAATAAACGTGTGAAAGGTTCGGGAAAATTTATCCAACCCTGATCTTTTAAAAACTTATTGATGAATCGTGAATACATCAAGTGCAATATAGCATGCTCAACGCCTCCGATATACTGGTCGACAGCAAGCCAATTATTTACATCGTGGCTTAAAAACGGTTGGTCTTTTTCTTTAGGTGAGATGTAACGCAAAAAGTACCAGCTGGAGTCAACAAAAGTATCCATAGTGTCGGTTTCCCGTTTAGCTTGCCCACTACACTTAGGGCACTTTACATCTGTAAATTCTTTTATATAAGTTAAAGGTGACTGTCCGGTTGGCAGAAATTTCTCTACTTCCGGTAATAATACAGGGAGCTTATCTTCAGAAACCGGAACCTCACCACAAGACTCACAATAGATTATAGGTATTGGCGCACCCCAATAGCGCTGGCGAGAAACAAGCCAATCACGTAATTTATAATTAATAGCTCGTTTACCAATATCATTTTCTTCCATATAGAGAGCTATCTCTTCTTGAGCATCTAAAGAAGGTAAATTATCAAATTGCCCGGAGTTAATTAAAGCTCCCTTTCCTTCATAAGCAGATTCTAAATCATTAGTCTTATCTTCTTTACTCTTAGGATCATGAATTACTTTAATGACTTCTAAATCATATTTTTTAGCAAATTCTAGATCTCGACTGTCATGGGCCGGAACGCACATAATAGCGCCGGTTCCATAACCAGTAAGAATGTAATTAGCAATCCATATTGGCATTTTTTTGCCGGTCAAAGGGTTAATCGCATGCTTTCCGGTAAAAATTCCTTCTTTTTCAAAACTATCAATTAAACGTGCAGAGAGAGGCTGATTTTTAACTTTTTCAATAAAGTTTTTTATCTCATCTTTATTGGGGGCTTCTTTTATGATCTCTTCTATAAAAGGATGTTCCCAGCTTAAAGCAATAAAGGTAGCTCCAAAAATAGTATCGACCCTGGTTGTAAAACAATCCAAAATATAATGCTCGCCATCAATAGGAAATTGTATAGTTACGCCTTCTGATCTGCCAATCCAATTATCCTGCATTGTCTTTACCCGCTGAGGCCACTGGCTAAGAAGTTCTAAATCATTTAAGAGTCTCTGAGCGTAAGCTGTTATCTTAAAAAACCACTGCCTTAAATTCTTCTGTATAACTTCATTACTACAACGTTCACACTTACCGCTTATTACTTGTTCATTAGCTAAAACTGTCTTACAAGATTCACACCAGTTAACCGGAGCTTCTTTACGGTAAGCTAAACCCTTCTTATAGAGCTCGATAAAAAGCCACTGGGTCCACTTATAATAATCAGGCAAACAAGTTGTAACTTCTCTATCCCAATCATATCCAATCCCCCAACTTTTAAGTTGTTGGGTAATGCGTTTGATATTCTTTAAAGTCCAATCGCGAGGATGAATCTTATTCTTGATTGCTTGGTTTTCTGCCGGAAGACCAAAAGCATCCCAGCCCATAGGGCTTAAAACATTTTTCCCGCACATCTTTTTATAGCGGGCAACTGCATCGCCAATAATATAATTTCGGGCATGGCCTACATGGAGCTCACTGGAAGGATAAGGAAACATTACTAAACAGTAGTATTTCGGTTTAGAATTATCATTTAGATCGACCTTAAAGATATCATTCTCTTGCCAATACTTCTGCCACTTTTTATCAATTTCACTAGTGTATTTCATTATTTAACCGAATTGCTATGGAGTTTTTTTACTGTCTCTAGATTCTTTATATCATCACCTTCATTTTCATTATACTTAGGAGTTTCCAAAATATAAGTAACATCTTTTAACGAGTTGTGAGTAAGTATACACTTAAATCCTCTTCTACCTATACTGCCTTCACCAATAGCAAAGTGCCTATCCTTAAGAGAGCCAAGCGGCTCCTGGGTATCATTAAGATGTATTACTTTTAGACGATCAATGCCCGCGGTTTCATCAACTTCGCTTAAGAGGCTATCTACGCCTTCTTTGTCATCTATTTTATAACCTGCTGCCCAGCAATGAGCTGTATCCAAACACACACCCACGCGCTTGTCGCCTTTAAGCTCATCTAAGATAAATTTATGGTGTGAAAATTTATAACCTAACCAACTGCCGCTTCCTGATGTATTTTCTAAGAGAATCATAGTCTTTGTGTCTTTAGTTTCTTTTAAGATTTTTTTTAAGGCATTTGCAACCCGACGTAATCCAGCCTCTTCTGTGCTGCCCTTATAAGAACCCATATGCGTAACTAAGTACTGTACACCAAGACGGTCACACTCTTTTACGTCAGTAATAAATTCTCTTATTGTGATTTTATAAAAAGACGGCTTATGGGATGCCAGATTAAGAGTATAAGGAATATGAACTACAACTGGTTTTATCTTCTCCTTTAGTACTTCCTTTTTAAAAAGAGCAATATCTTCGTCATTGAGTGAAGACTTCCTCCACTGACGGGGGTTACGCATAAAAATCTGCATGGTGTTGCAACCCAATTCTTTAGCTCTGCCAACAGAATTATAAATTTTACCAGCGATAGATACGTGTATACCTAGTCTAAGCAATTGTTTAAGTTATTATAAGTTAATTGTTTTAAAATCATTAAATGCCCAATCAGCAAGGGATTTTACCATAGTTATAATTTTACATCAAATACTAATTTTACTAGATATTACAAGATAAAGGTAGGCAAATACACTTAAGAGCAGGCTCTTACCACCTGTAACCTAATTGCAGAGATGGACCATAAACTGCAGTATCAACATCTCGGATAATATTTAAATCAGTATATGCTGAACCTGGCTGTACTCCTGTTTCAAGAAGATCTTGCTGTTGCATCTCCATATAATGGAAACCACCACCAACGAATAGGTTGGGTGTAAAATGATACTTAGCCTCAGCATCTAAAGTAAAACCATAACCGCTATCGCCTTCTTGCCAAAAATCATAATTGCGCAAATTCCAATTACCGTGAGCTTTAGTCTTAATCCAAGCATAAGATAGGTTCAGGTTAGAAGAGATCTTTTCGCCAAAAGATCCGCCAATGCGCACACCGGCTCGCGGACCCTTATTAATAACTTCATAATGAGAATTTAAACCACTATTTAGTGGTGTGGCAACAGCAAAAACAGTACCGCCAGTAGTAAACTGAAAAAGAGTAGTCGGATCAACCATAGTATGACGAGCTTTATAGTGCTGATAACCGCCAAAAAAATCTATGTAAAGTCTGTCGACCATAAAGAAACCAGCTAAATCATCTCCCATTTCGGGCTCATGCCAGTCAAAACCACGATAGTAAATATTGGCATCAAAATACTCAGATCTACTTTTTGTATCTTGTTCAGTTATCTGATAGGTAATAGCTCCGACATCCCAATCTTCATCCTTAGAGGTTGTCTTCCTCAAATTACTAGCTCCGTATCTACCACCAAAGAAAAGTTTAGGAGATAGCTTTACTTGTGTATTAATATAGCCAACGCCTCCGCTAATAGGGTAAGTTAATTTTGATAACTGGTCTCCACCGGTTGTAATCACCTTAAAGCTCTGTTCGCCTCTGACAAAATGATAAGAAAAACTCATTTCAAACGTTGCATCGTCTAAAGTCTTATCAATAAGTTTATCCCTCTTCTTGGCTTCCCTTTTTTCTTTACGTTCGGTTACTTTTACTTTCTCCAGCTCATAGTCTTT
>CAJXAF010000045.1 GCA_913050175.1 uncultured bacterium | reverse complement strand
CTTTTTTAATTGATTCTACAAAATCTTTAGCGCTACCATCCAAGCCCGGTATTTCTTCGCCCCAAATATTAATCTGAATATTATCTATGCCTAAAAGGTGCAGGGCAGCCATAAGATGCTCAATAGTATGTACATAAATCCCGTCAACTCCGACTGAAGTTCTCCGGGGAAATTTTGCCGGATCAATAACTGAATAAAGATTGGCTTTAATAAGGGTAGGTGACTCCATATCTTTACGTAAAAATACTATTCCCGTATCTTCAGTTGCAGGTAGGAGCTCTATTTTAGATTTTTTACCGGTATGTAAACCTATACCCTCTAAAACAACCTTATCCTTAATTGTTCTTTGTTTATCCATATTATCCTTTAATTTTGATTTTTAAGCTTTTTCTCTAATTCTAAAACTTTGGCTTCAAGATCTTTAATTTTCTTATAAAGATCTGGCAGGCGCTGTTTGCAGGCATTAACACGTTTGGCTTCTTTATGCGGTTTTGCTGGGTAGCCGGAAACTTTTGTATCTGCAGGTATTGATTTTGTAACTCCTGACTGAGCAGCCACAATGGATTTATCACCAACACGAATATGACCGACCAGACCGGCTTGCCCGGCAAGAATAACTCCTTGGCCTAAAACAGTACTACCTGAAACTCCGGCTTGGGCAACAATAACGCAATTTTCACCTGTAATTACATTATGTGCTATTTGAACAAGATTATCAATCTTTGTACCTTTACCGATTATAGTTTTATCAAATCTAGCTCTATCAATAGTTACATTTGCCCCGATCTCAACATTGTCCTCTATTAAAACCGTCCCTATCTGAGGGATTTTCTTCTGTATGCCTCTTATCATAGCAAAACCAAAACCATCACTGCCGATAACAGCTCCCGAATGTATAATCACGCCATTACTCAATTCAACCCGCTCACGTATGGCAACATGTGGATAGATAAGACAGTCACTGCCGATTTTTGCATGCCGGCCAATATAACAGCCACCGTAAATTATTGTTGAGTCATCTATTTGGACCCCATCTTCAACCACAGTGTAAGCACCAACAGCAACGCCTTGGCCTATTTTTGCCAGAGGTGAAACAATAGCTGTCGGATGTATACCACGAGGATGTTTGATGTCATTAGGGGCGACTAAGCTTACAACTTTAGTAAAAGCAACTGAAGGATTATCGGTTTTTATCAAAGGCTTGGGAAACTCGCCAACGTCTTTAGCAGTTATAACAGCTGAAGCCTTGGTAGAATTAACCAGGCATGAATACTTAGGATTAGCTAAGAAAGTAATATCACCCTCTTTAGCTTCCTTTATTCCGGAAATTCCGGTTATTATTGCCTGGGGATCACCCACTAATTCACCGCCGACTAAACTTGCTATTTCACCAAGTGTACATCTCATTTTTTCTTATAATCTTTATTGGCAATTTTTAGTATTTCTGATGTCAAATCCATAACCTTCTTGCCATAATGTACTGCTGTCTTATCAACTATTAAATCATATTTATGCTTTTTTGCATAGGTTTCGATAATTTTAGTTACATCGTCAAAAATCTCTTTCATCTTATCATCACGCTCTTTCTTAATATCAATATAAGCTTTTCTCTCAAGCTCACGATACTCTCTTACTTCTTTTTCAATCTTTTCTTCTTCCTTCTTCTTCTCATCTTCTTTAAGCAGGCTTAATTTTTTCTGTATCTTTTCAATTTCTCCCTTTTTAGTCTCAAGCTTACTCTCTATGCCGCCTTTTTTTTCTTCAAGCTTTGAATCATACTCTTCAGTTTTTTCATAATCATTAAAAACTTTCAAAATATCAACATATCCGATTTTTAAATCTTTAGAGTATGCTGTTGGTAACAATATTCCCAAGGCTCCTAACAAAACCACTAAAGAAACAATAATTTTTTTCATCTCTTACCTTCCTCCTTCTTAGCTATACAAATTTAAATTGCTATTTGTAATTTTTAAAATGCTCTACTTACGTTAAAATGAAAACGACCTTCTTTCTCTTCTTCGCCCGGCTCAAGATTCAAAGGCCAACCATAGTCAACACTGATCGGCCCAATCGGTGTTTTAACTCTTATGCCAAGTCCAATACTTGATTTTAAATCTCCGCCGGTTAAAAAATCGCTATTTTTTTCCCAGACATTTCCTGTATCATAAAAACTTGCGACCTTAAGAAAATCAGCCAAAGGATAAGTATACTCTAAATTTCCAATAAATAAAGCTTCTCCTCCTATAGGGTCTTTAGTTCCCGGATCAATTGGGCCTACTTTTCTTTCCCGGTAACCTCTGATTGATGAAGCACCACCAGCAAAAAACCTCTCATAAAGAGGCACTTTACTAGTATCTGAAAAAGGATCAGCAAAGCCAGTACGCATCCGGAGTTCAATTACTGATTTATTTATAGCCGGCACATATAAACTGACTCTTCCAAAGTACTTGGTAAAATCACGATCTCCCCCAAATGGTCCACCGGTAAGCTGAAGCATATTCGTAACATATATACCTTTTAAAGGTGAAAAAACACTATCCCGGGTATCAAGGCTCCCGGTTAAGATACCGCTGCTTAAGTCTGTTATGCCTGACTCATCTTTTAAGGCTTGAGAGGCATCGTCAACCACATCACTTATTTCAACGGTCTCAAACCTATAAGCAGCACCTATATTAATATAATCATTAAATTCCTTGCCCAGCCTAAGAGTCCCGCCAGTAACAGTCTGATCGTAGGCATAACCAACATTCTCATCTTGCTTATGACCCCTCTTGTAAGCATCAAACCCAAAAGAAATCGGCCTATCAAAAATCCAGGGGTTAGTAAAACTTAATTGATACTTATCAGTTAGGGTACCTAAACTCATTGTCATACTTAAATCTTGTCCAGCACCGGTAAAAGTAGACCAATTCCTGAAGTCAAAATTACGCTGCCTGATCTCAACAAAACCTATAAATTCATCAATTGAACTATAGCCTCCGCCAAAACTAATATAGCCGGTTTTAGCTTCTTTTACATCCACAATAAGGTCTATATTATTACTCTCATCTCCAGGCTCAGTACTTAAGCGTATTTCTTCAAAAAATCCAGTATTCTCTAATTTTTCTTTACTCCTTCGCACGCTCTTTCCGTCAAACTTATCCCCGGGATAAACTTTCAACTCCCTACGTATAACCTTATCTTTGGTTTTAGTATTCCCTTTTATCTCTATATCTTCAATATAGGCAATTTCATTCTCTGAGATATTGAAACTTATATCGACTTTCTCTGTCTGGGGATTAAAAAAACTTAAAGGTTCAACTTGAGAAAAGATATAGCCTTTATCGACATAGGCCTCTCTGATTTGCGAAGAATCAGCATAAACAGCCTGGTCGGAAAAAATGCTATCTGCTTTTAATTTCATGACTTCAATTATCTCATCTGTAGAAATAATTTCATTGCCAATAACTGTTATTTCTCCTACATAGTAGCATCTTCCTTCACTGATTTTTACTGTTAGATAAACTCCTTTTGGCTGTAAGTCCACATCAACCTCTAAGCTAACATCACTAAATCCTTTTATTTTATAAAAATCAACTATGCGTTTTTTATCATCGCGGAGGATATCCTCTTTGAATATACCACGATTAAATAGCCAGGCTTTTCTGGTTTTCATTACCTTAAATATATGCTTTGTACGCATAGACTCATTACCAGTCACAGTAACCTTTCTTACTTTTAATAAGCCCTGTTCATTTATGGTTATGGTAACTTCGACCTCATTCTTCTCTTCTCTCGGCTTTAAATCATAAGAAACCGTTGCCTGGGAAAACCCCTTATTATCATAGAGGCCCTTGATCTTTCTAACAGTTTCACGCATCTTATACTCATCGACAAAAGAACCTTCAGCTATGTCAATCTCATCTAGAATATTCCTTGGTCGTATAAATCTAGCCCCTTCAATGACTATTTTCTTTAATACTGCCTTTTCTTTAACTTGAAAAACTATAACCAATTCGCCTATTTCTTCTTTCTTTTGAGCCTCAACAGTCTCAAAAAATCCTGTTGCATATAAGTTCTTAACGTCAGTATTTATAATGTTTTCATTGTAGGTTTGACCGGCGCGAATTTTTATCTTGGAGACAATGGTAGCGTCGCTAACGATGCCATTTCCCATAATATCAATACGAGAAACCACTTCATCCGCGTAAGAAGCAAAAGTAAGAAGAAATATAAAGACAAAAAGAAAAAAATTCCGTATCATTGGTGATATTATAAGACTTTAATTAATTAAAGTCAACCCTCACACTAGTATATATAAATATAATATTTATCCCTTTATTATCATGGCTATTCTGAATCCTGTCTGTCTCTAGCCATATCAGCGAATTTAGTATATTCCTTTAAAAATGTCAAGCTAATACTTCCCACTGGTCCATTTCGCTGTTTTGCTATAATTACCTCGGCTATGCCCTTATTATCTTCGGAAGGTTTATAGTACTCTTCTCTAAAAAGTAAAATAACAACATCAGCATCTTGTTCTATAGCTCCGGATTCACGTAAATCAGAAAGTTTAGGCTTATGGCCTTCTCTAGATTCAACAGCTCTTGAGAGCTGACTAATAGCAATAACAGGTAGATTTAACTCCTTAGCCAACGCCTTAAGACTTTGAGAAATTTCAGAGATCTCCTGCTGGCGACTATCACCCCGGCGTATACCTCTAATCAGCTGTAAATAGTCAACTAGTATTAATTGGACGTTATGATGCGCTTTAAGCCTTCTGGATTTTGCTCTAAGCTCAAAAACATTTATCGCCGGAGTATCATCTATATAGATCGGAGCCTCGGATAGTTTTCCGGCTGCACTAGTTAAAATTGGCCACTCTGGCGGTGCTAAGAATCCGGTCCTAACACGATTAACTTCGACTTTGGCTTCCGAACAAAGAAAACGCTGCATAAGTTGCTCCTTAGACATTTCCAGACTAAATATTGCAACCGGAATATTTTCCTCGATAGCTGAATAGGCCGCAATACTGGTAGCAAGAGCGCTTTTTCCCATAGAAGGTCTTCCGGCAACAATTATCAGATCACCTTTTTGCAAACCGGCTGTCTTTAAATCAAGGCTCTTAAAACCTGTGGGGATACCAGTTACGTGAGACTTCTTATGGTATAATGACTCAATAAGTTCAATGCCGTCTTTGATGATATCTTTTATGTGAACGTAGCCTCCCTCAATGCGTCTATCACTTATTTCAAAAATTAATTTCTCGGCCTTATCTAAGATAGAGCCAACCTCTTGATCTCCGGTATAAGCTGAGGAAATAATTTCAGTTGAGCTATTAATCAATGCCCGCAACACCCCTTTTTCTTTAACAATTCTTGCATAATTAGAAGCATTAGCTGATGAAGGCACAAAATCTGCTAAAGTCGTCAAATGTGCAGTTCCTCCGATAGATTCAAGAGATTTCTTTTTATTTAAATCCTCACTAACAGTAAGGATATCTACCTTCTTTCTAACATCAAAAAGGGATACTATGCTGCTAAAGATAATTTTATGCTCGTGTTTATAAAAAAAAGTTTCATCAATCAACTCAAGTATTTCCGGAATTATCTTCTCGTCAATAAGCATAGCACCTAAAGTAGCCATTTCTGCTTCGAGATTTTGAGGAGGGATCTTGTCTATATGTTTGGTAGGAGTATCCAGACTCATTTTAATTATTATTTCAAAATCAGTAATGTAAAATTAGCTAAAGGACCGTAATTGTGGTTTTAGGAATTAAACTAAAACGATCTTCGATTGGGTATATCTTATTACTACTTCTTCATCACCCAAACACGTAAGTTAGCCTCTACCTCAGGGTGAAGTTTTACTTTTAAGTTATAGACTCCTAATCTTTTTATCGGCTCTTCAATCAGGAGTTTTTCTTTATCGAAAACAATATTTTCCGCTTCTAAAAGCTTAATAATTTGAGCTTCATTAATTGATCCATATAGTTCTTCGTCATCCTTGGCTTGAGCTGTAATAGTTAACGATGTTTTTTCAATTTTTTCTTTCAAAACCAAGAATTTTTCTTGCTCTTTTTTGAGCAATTTCTCTTTTTTAATTTTTAATTCCTCAAGCTGTTTGTGATTTTCACTGGATGCTCTTAAAGCCAATCCTTGAGGTATCAGATAATTTTGCGCATAACCGTCTTTAACTGTAACGATTTCGCCAATATCACCTAATTTTCCTTGTTTCTTAAGAAGAATTACATCCATTCCTTATTTGCTCCTCTTTAAAATTGTCAGTTTTTATTTATTTTCCAACAAAGGGTAGTAAATTTAAAAAGCGGGCTCGTTTGACTTCCTGAGATATTTTCCTCTGATGCTTAGCGCAATTTCCGCTAATACGCCGAGAGATAATCCTTCCCCGGGAGTTGACATATCTGGAGAGTAGATCTATATTCTTATAATCCAGATCTAAGGTGTTCTTACAAAAAGAACAATCTTTCTTAAACCTTGGTCCACCCCGCTTAATTACTTTTTTAGGATCATTAAATTTTTTGTTAAACATCTTAAATTGCCTCTCCTGATTCTTTATTGCCACTATCTAAGTTCAATACTTCTTCGGGTGAATCTCCAAGGTCTACCTGGCCTTCAACCGGGGCGCTGCGCACACCTTGGGGCATAAATTGAACTCTGGTTGCAACTACTTCCAAAACACTCCTATTTTGACCTTCATTGTTCTGCCATGATCTTGACTGCATTCGTCCTTCGACAAAAACTGCCTTGCCTTTCTGCAAATACTGATTGCACACTTCAGCCATTTGACTCCAAACAACGATATTAAGAAAACATGTGTCCTTTTGGGCTTGGCCACCTTTATCTTTATACTGTCTATTGACAGCAATACGCAAAGTTGCAACAGCTGTCCCCTGGGGAGTGTATCTTAATTCCGGATCCTTAGTAAGATTGCCTATTAAAAACACTTTATTTAAATTAACCACTCCGCTACCTCCTTTAACAATATTGCATTATTTAAGCTGTGACTTTAACTTTTGACTCTTTTTCTCTGTTAAGTATAACACTACGCAGGATTCTTTCTTCAAGCCTGATTACTTCCTTTAAGTCTGATAGTTTGGCGGTATCAATGTTGAAGTTGATAAGCCAATAACAACCTTTGTAGTACTTCTTCTTTTCAGCCCCTCTGCTCTTAAGAAAGTAATGGAAATTTCTCTCTTTATCCCATACTTTTGTGCCTAAAACTTTACCCTCAAGGCTTTCAACTTTTTTTTCAATTTTCGAAAAAATCTCTTCCCGTTCCTGATCAGGCAAATCAGGAAAAACTATCATCATACTTTCATAAACTCTTTTCACTTCTAAAAACCTCCTTCAATCAAACTTAGACTTTCTTAATTCGATTGTACTTACTCATTACAACTTCCGGACCCTGGCTAATCCAATCAATACAGGCTTGCTGAGACTTATCCAAGATATCTTCTAAGGTGTTTCTTTCTTGATAATCAAAATCAGAAAGAACATACTCAGAAAGCTCAAGTGTTTGCGGTTTATCAACTCCAATACGCAGACGATTTATCTCATTTGTCTCTAAATTGTCAATTATAGAACCAAGACCATTATGTCCGGCTCCAGAACCCTTTGTGCGAAAACGAATTTCTCCTAAACCAAGTTCAACGTCATCATAAACAACTAAACTGTCAAGCAATGAAATTTTATATTTATTTAAGGCTCTCTTAACACAAGAACCAGAATTATTCATAAAAGTCAAAGGCTTGATTAAAGTTACAGGTTCACCATTAACCTCGACCTTAGCGATATTAGCTCTTAGAGTTAAACTACGCCTGTAAGATGCCCCTAAACGATCAGCCAGAATGTCAATGACCATAAAACCGACATTGTGCCGGTTATTTTTATATTTTCTACCCGGATTTCCTAAACCAAAGATAATTTTCATCCGGTGAAAGCACCTATTAGTTTCAAGATTTTATTCGGCTTTTTCCTGGGTTTCCTCTTTAGTATCTTTAGTGTCTTCTGTAGATTCATCTTTCTTTTCTTTTATTACTTCCGGCTCTTGAACTTCTTCGCCTTCAACTGGAACTTCTTCTATTATTTCCTCTTTCTTAGCTGTAACCGTAACTATAGTTGCTGTTACGTCAGTTACTATGGTTATACTTTCAGGAACCGTAAGTTGCTCAACGTGGATAGAGTGGCCAATGGTCAACTCTGTAACGTCCACCTCTAAATCTTTAGGAATATCTAAGGGCAATCCTTCGACCTCAACTTCTCTTAAGACTTGAGTAAGCACACCTTCCTCATCTTTAACGCCTTTGGACTCACCTTTTAAGGTAATCGGAACGTGCACTTTTATTTTTTCTTTTAATGAAACTTTTAAAAAATCAATATGTGTTACTGATTCATTTATCGGGTTAAACTGTATGTCTTTTATTAAAACCGGAATAGTCGCTTTACCTTCGTCCTCTACTATATGCATATCAATAATTGCGCTCTCAGAAAATTTTACTGAATTAAGCACTTTAAGGCTTTCGACCGGTACGCTCAAAGAAACACTCATATCACTGCTATAGCAAATAGCCGGAATAATTCCAACTTTTCTAAGTCTTCTCGCCGGACCTTTACCTTTGTCTTGGCGTTTATTTACTGAAATTTTAATTCTGTCCATAACCTTAACTCCTTACGATATTTTCAATTATCTTAAACTAAAATTAAATTGTTATCTACCTATTGAATCAAACAATACGCTTATTGATTTTTCAAAATGAATACGCTTAATAGCTTCAGCAAAAAGTGAGTCAACAGATACTACTTTTATTTTTTTGCTCTTCTTCTCCTTGGGCAACGGTATAGAATCAGTAATCAGAAGCGAATCAATAGATGAACGCTCCAACCTCTGTTTTGCATTGCCTATAAGAACTCCATGGGTAATTGCTGCAAAAATCTTTTTAGCTCCGGCCTTTTTTAAAGCTTTAGCTGCTTCAACCAAAGAAGAACCAGTGGCTATCATATCATCGACCATAATAACATTCTTATCCTTAACTTCTCCCAGAATATGCATAACATCTGTAGAGTCAGGTGAATTTCTTCTTTTATCAACTATTGCCAATCCTGCCTTAAATCTCTTGGCATAAGCTCTGGCCATTTTAATACCGCCAACATCAGGAGAGACAATCGTTAAGCCATTAGCTTCTTTTCTTTTCATGAAATAATCAGAGAAAACGTTTATGGCATATAGATGATCTAAAGGTATGTCAAAGAAACCTTGAATCTGTCCAGCATGTAAATCCAAGGCAAGAACTCTACTAGCCCCGGCACCAGCAAGTATATTAGCAACTAACTTAGCCGTAATCGGAACCCGAGGTTGATCTTTTCTATCTTGGCGGGCATAGCCAAAATAAGGAATCACCGCAGTAATTCTTTTTGCTGATGCTCTACGTAAAGCATCTAGAATTACTAAAAGCTCCATAAGATTGTCATTGACCGGTGGACAAGTGGGCTGAATAATAAAAACATCTTTACCTCTGACGTTTTCCTGAATTTCAACCCTGATTTCACCGTCATTAAAATGTGTTATCAGTGCATTACCTAAGCTGGTATCCATGCACTTACAAATTCTTTCGCTTAACTTTATATTGGCACTGCCGCTAAAAACAACCATCTTATCCATACTCTAGACCTTTCTTTTTTTAAGTAACCGAGCCGGAACACCAGCCACAGTTGTCTTAGCCTTTACGTCTTTAGTAACTACGCTGCCGGCTCCGGTAACTGCCTTTTTACCAATTTTTACCGGCGCTACGAGTATTGTGTCGGAACCCAAAAAAGCTCCCTTGTCTATATTGGTTTTATTCTTAGTTTTGCCGTCATAATTAGCAACAACAACCCCAGCACCAATATTGGCCGAATCGCCAACTTTGGCATCGCCGATATAGCCAAAATGCTTTATTTTAACGCCTTTTCCTACTTTACTTCGGTTAATTTCCAGGAAGTTTCCCAGATAGGAACCATCAGCAATCTGACTCTGACCCCGTATATGAATAAAGGGCCCAAGGCGACAACGACTGCCAATTATAACACCGTCTTCAATAAAGGTAAAGGGATAAATTGTAGTATTTTTACCAATTTTGACCTCGGGCCAGATATAAGTAGTTTCAGGGTCAATGATGTTTACCCCTGATCCAATCAGACGGTTTAAGACCCTCGTCCGCATTATTTTTGATGCCTCCTGTAAATCTAATTGAGTGTTTATACCTCTAATTTGGTTTGCTTGCTTAATTGAGTATGAACCAATGGATTTTGACTGTTTATAGATGATTTCTATAATATCAGTAAGAAAATACTCACCTGATCTGGGATTCTTCTTTATTTTTGAAAGGTTTTTTAAGAGGTCGCT
>CAJXAF010000044.1 GCA_913050175.1 uncultured bacterium | reverse complement strand
TGTTGATGAAGAAGGGAAAGGAGTGACTACTGATAGGCCAGTGGTAATGTATTCTTTTGGTAATTTTATTGTCGATGTGGTCTACAGGCAGTATTTAAAAATCATTCTGGCTGATGAATTCTTAGGAGTAAAAAGAAAGCAGGGTGATAATCAAAGCATTATCGTAAGCCGAGAGTGGATAGAGAGAGCACTATCTACGCTAAGAGGGTGCGGAGTTGCTTTTTCTACAAGCTTTGGGGGCATGGCTACAGCGACCTCTACTTTAGCTTCAGCGCTTGGTATTGATAGAGTGGTCTTGGTTGCTCCCCGGGGTGACGATGAGCTTGGTGGTGTTGGTGCCCAATACCTCACAGTCATGGGTGTTGACACAAGTCTGATGCCCGTATTAATAGAACAGGGCAGTGCTGTTAACCTTGTAAGAAATTTAGAATCACGCCAAAGAGGTGTTTTTACAAAAGATTATGCGCTCTACATCGATCCTCTTAAGGGATTTCCCTATAGAGATTCAGCTGCTTTGGAACAAATACGTCAGGGAGATATTGTTCACCTTGGGGGAGTGGAATCTGTATTTCAATTTGATCATCAAAATCAGACAGGCATTGAGCAAGCCATTGAAGGTATGGTTACTTTGGTGAGACATACTAAAGATCGAGGTGCAATCGTGGTTGCTGATTTTGGAGAGGTAGATGCAGGGTTTTGGGAAATGGTGCCGGATAACTTCTTTGCTGATATAGATGTGGTTAAACCTAGTTTGGCTTTGCTCCAAGCCATTTATGCCAGTCGTAATAAAGACAGCTTGGAATTAAACTCTGCAAGTCTTAGGAATGCCATGAATTTTATGTTAGCCCTTGGCTTTGGTGCAGTTTTTCTTACTATGGACAGGGAGGGAGTTCTTACAGCATCGAAAGATACAAGTATTTTTGGGGCCACGCCTGTCCGGCATATCCCCAGCATCTCTCCGGGAATATTTCTTGATGGTACCGGAAGTGGTGATGCTTTTGTCTCAGGTATTATTCACGGCATTGCTAATCGATTGAATATGAGAGAGACTGCTTATTTTGCTACTGTCGCCGGCAGCCTTATTACTCAAACTATTGGTGTTATGTTGGATGAAGAATTTCGTGGTAGGGGTAAGTGGCAACCTGTGGTCTGGAAGCGCATGCAAAGCGGGATGAATGAATTAACTAGTTGTGATTGTCCGTTCTGTCAGGAAGTAAAAAGAGAAGGTAATGTGGCAGATAGTGACAGCAATCAGTTTTCAGATCTACAAGGCGTTTTATTATTTTTGGCAGTTATTCTGTTTTTAGGCTTGTTTGCTTTTTCCCAACACCGGGCTAATGCTCCGCCGGGACAAGGAAAAATAAACGACGAATCACCTACCAGCTTACCGCAGGCGAAACTTGATGAGGATATTATGCAGATAGAGGCTGAATGCGATAATCAAAAAATTGAAGAAGGGGATGCAGATAAAGAAAAAGGTATAAGCGCTGCTATACCTACGAAATATGCATTGTTGATTCTTGATTTCATTAAATCTTTGAATAAAAAAGCGCATGTTTGTGATCTTGGAAGCGCTAATGGTAAGTTTTGTTTTTTGGCTACCAGGTATTTTTCTTTGGTTACTGGCATTGAGTGGAAGAGGCAATTTTTTCAAAAAGCCTTAGATGGCCAAAAGAAGCTTAGACACATTGCCTATGTTCAAAATGCTAATTTTATTTGCGATGATTTCATGAAGCAGGATCTTTCCAAATATGACTTTGTATTCTTCTATTACACTATACCTCAAAAATATACTTCATTAACCCAATACCATAGCGCCCTACGAAGTAAACTAATCAGTAAAACAGGTCTTAAGCCAGGAGCACAGCTTATTGTATTGGGTGGAGCCGGTTTAATTTCAAATGACCAAGAATTATCTCATCGGTGGGTTAAAATCGAACATAAGCCTCTTTCTATGGTTCTTTCAGCCTACACCCGGCTAGAGCCTTCTTCAGTTTTATCTAGCACCTCGCACGATTCAGATACAGATGCTGAGAATAATTATTTTTCTCAACTTTCTTTAGTTCTAGCTTTAGGTTTTATCTTGATAATGATTTCTATTTCTAACATGCATAAGTCAAGTTTTGATAGTAAGTTTAAGCCTGAGGCAGGAAAAACTTCTCCTAAGGATCCAACTTCTTTAAGTGGAGAAGATACTTTTATTGGTTTTGGTAAACAGGCAGGAAATCTCCTAGAGGGAGAGTGGAGGATTAAGAAGGATATAGCTAATTTAAGCTATAGGTTGATACTTTCTAAAGATGGTAAGGAAGTAGGAAGGATTAATTTAAAAATCAATAATACAGCAATTATACTTTATGGCTGTGCTGGCATAGATACTATTAACACAGATAATGGCTATGGCCTTTCACTACTTATGAATGGATTCCTTCATGCTAATAATTTAGCCTCTAGATTTGGTGTAGAACCTTCTTGGATAGTAGTTTATTCAGAAATAATAAATCCGGGCAGAGGAAGATTTTGGCGCTTAGGTAACATTCTCGCTGAAAATGGTTTTAACCAATATAACGGTTATGACTCAAAAGAAGCTGATCTAGGGGCAATTGTTGAGGATATTAAATCTTCAATTGATAATCAAGTTATTGCTTTTTGTACAAATATTAATAGTTTGCGTGAGGAAGTTAGGTTAATGGCTTTATCTGCAGATATTGAAGCGACCCAAGAATCAGGAATTTTATCTAGAGCCAATATTTATAATAACACCCCCTCAATAGAGACCCCAAGACAACAGGTTTCTGCCTATTTGGATTGGCAATTGCTGTTCTTTACTTCTCTTCTAGTTTCACCTATGATAATTACAATTTGTTTATTCGCTATATTTAAAGGCGTTAATAAGCCAAGAGAAAATAATAGATTTTCAATTTTTGATCTTGCTGCACTTTTAATTTTTCTCTTAAGCTGGGGAACCCAGGCAAGTTTTCGCGACGAGATAAGTAGAGAAGCTATGGCAGTTAAGCCATTTTATATTATCATTATGATACTCTCCGCACTTTATCTTCTCCTTGTAAGCAGCCGCAGATTAAGAAGGTAGACCTAAACATACCTCAGACAATAAGAGTAGGAAAAAATACTCTAATATGCTAGAATATTGTTTCTTATGGTAAAACCAATAAAATGCAGTATTTTTCTACTTTTTTTGACCTTTACCCTATTTTCCGCCATAGCTAAAGACCAAGAATCTAAAAATAGTAAATACTCTGGCCGAATAGTGCTCTCTACTACTAGTGACCCCAAGTCTTTTAATCCAATTGTAGCCAAGGAGACATCTACCGGTACAATTACTAATCCGATTTTTGAAGGCTTAACTACTACCAATGGTGTTACTACTGAAGTTGAGCCTAATTTAGCCCAATCCTGGGAAGTTAGCGAAGACGGTAAGACTTGGACTTTTTACTTACGTAAAGATGTTAAGTGGTTTGATGGAAAAGTCTTTACCAGTGATGATGTGGTTTTTACCTTTAACCAGCTTATTTTTAATAAAGATATATCTACCAGCTCAAGGGATATTTTTACAATTGAAGGTAAGCCCTTTAAAGTTGAAAAAGTAGATGAATTCACAGTAAAGTTTACTCTGCCGACAAAATTTGCTCCTTTCCTGCGGTCTCTGGGCCAGGAGATTCTACCCAAACACCTTTTAAGCGATGTAGTTGAGAATGGTCATTTTAACTCTCACTGGGGCTTGGACACAAAGCCAGGTGATCTTATTGGTACCGGTCCTTTTATCTTAGAAAGCTATCTGCCGGCTGAGAGGATTACTTTTAAACGCAATCCCAACTATTGGAAGAAAGATAAAGAGGGAAATAGACTCCCTTACCTAGATAAGATGAGTTATGTTATTGTTCAAAATCAGGATGTAGCTTTATTAAAGTTTCAGGAAGGTGAAATTGATTATTTTGGTTTAAGAGGTCAGGATTTTCCGATTTTAAAACCCGAGGAGAAAAAAGGAAATTTTACTATCTATAATACCGGTCCGGCTTTTGGGACAAATTACTTAATCTTTAATCAGAATACAGGTATCAATCCTATTACTGGCAAGCCCTATGTTGTGCCGGCAAAGTTAAAGTGGTTTACAAATAAAAAGTTTAGAAAAGCTGTGGCTCATGTAATTGATAAAGAATCAATTATTAACATTATTATGAATGGCTTAGGTTTTCCTCAGGATTCAAGCATGTCTCCTTCCAGTGGATTTTTTTACAATCCAAATGTAGCTAAGTATGAGTATAATATTAAAAAAGCTAGAGCTATATTAAAAGAAATAGGTATTTTTGACCGTGACAATGATGGTAAGGCTGAAGATGCAGATGGCAATATTATTAAGTTTAATTTATTCACCAATGCTAATAATACCCAGCGGATAAAAATATCTAATATCATCAGAAAAGACTTAGAACGCCTGGGCTTTACCATTAACTTTGTTTCTTTAGAATTTAACCAATTGGTAAGTAAATTGGATTCTACTTTTGCCTGGGAAGCTATTATCCTTGGTCTAACCGGTGGGATTGAACCTCACTTTGGTAATAATGTTTGGCAGTCAAGCGGTCATCTTCATATGTGGTATCCCCAGCAAGAGACTCCAGCAACTGCCTGGGAAGCAGAGATTGATAAGATCTATAACCAGGGGGTACAGGAGTTAGATAATAATAAAAGAAAAGCGTTATACGATCGCTGGCAGGAGATTGTAGCTGATGAGTTACCTTTTATCTATACGGTATTACCGGCAAGTATTTTTGCGGTTCGCAATAAATTCGGCAATTTAAATCCTACCTCTTATGGAGGAGCTTTCCATAATTTAGAAGAAATCTATATAAAGAAGTAGATATGGCTACCTATATTATCCGCAGATTATTTTTTCTCATTCCTCTCCTTATAATTATGAGTTTTATTGGTTTCCTGGCTATTAATCTTGCTCCGGGAAATTACTTTGATACTTTAAAGCAAAACCCTCAGATCTCAAGAGAAACTATAAGTGAATACGAGGCTAAGTACCATTTGGATAAGGATGTCTTTACCCAATACTTCTACTGGTTAGTCAATGTTAGTAAATTTGACTTTGGTTACTCCTTTGCTTATAAAATACCGGTTATTAAAATTTTAAAGTTAAGACTATTTAATACCTTTATTCTTTCTTTGTCAGTTATTCTCTTTACTTGGCTTATTGCTATTCCTTTAGGTATATATTGTGCGGTTAACCAGCATAAGTTTTCCGATAGATTTTTTTCTTTTCTTTCTTTTATCGGTCTTTCAATTCCTAACTTCTTTTTTACTTTACTGCTCTTGTACTTTGCTTCAAAAACCGGAATTCTTCCCAGCGGAGGGATGCACTCCTTAGGCTATGAGGATTTATCAGGTTTTGGCAAGTTCATAGATTTATCAAAGCACTTAGTAATTCCGACCGTAGTTATAGGCACTTCTGGCATTGCCGGCTTACAGCGCCTAATGCGCGGCAACATGCTTGAAGTTTTACGCAGTCAGTATGTTATGGCTGCTCGGGCTAAGGGATTATCTGAGAATCGAGTAATTTATGTTCATGCTCTTCGCAATGCGATTAATCCTATGGTTACAATTTTTGGCGGTTCTTTATCCGGTCTTTTAAGCGGGGCAGCTTTAACCGAAATAATCTGTAGTTGGCCGGGGCTAGGCTCACTTATGCTTGAAGCAGTAAGAAGCCAGGATTTATTTTTATTTGCCGGAGATTTATTGATGACCGGGTTTCTTCTGATAATTGGTTATATTTTAGCAGATATCTTGCTAGCTTGGGTTGATCCGAGAATACAATATCAGTAATAGACTTAAGTTAATAGCCATGAAAAAAAAGTCATACAGTCAATTTGCTATTGGTTTTAAGAAGTTAAGAAAACATAAATTAGCAGTTTTTTCTTTTTATCTGCTCTTACTTCTTTATGCCTCAGCTGTTTTTGCCGGTTTCCTAGCTCCGTATCACTATGATAATGAAAAGCGGTCTTTAAGTTATAATCCACCGACAAAAATTCATTTCCTAAATGAAGACGGTAAATTTACCAAGCCTTATATTTATGAGATGAGTTATAAATTTGATGAGTTTTATAATCGTATTTATACTGAAGATAAGAGCCAAAAATATAAACTTAATTTTTTTATCCGCGGCGATAAATACAGTATCTTAGGGTTAATTAATTCAGATATTCATCTTTTTGGAGTTGACCCCAAAGCTCGTCTTTATTTATTGGGAGCTGATTCAAGAGGCCGGGATTTATTTTCCCGGATTGTTTATGGCGGTCAGATATCACTTTCTATCGGTTTTGTGGCAGTGTTTATTTCTTTGATCATAGGGCTCTTTGTCGGAGGTATATCAGGCTATTTCAAAGGTAAGACCGATACAATTTTAATGAGGCTTTGTGAGATCATTATGGTCATCCCGGGATTTTATTTAATGTTATCCCTGCGTAGTATATTTTCTTATTCGCTAAATTCTTTACAAATTTACTTTGTCATTGTTTGCATCATGTCTTTCATTGGCTGGCCGGGAGTTGCCAGGATAGTAAGAGGCATGGCTTTAAGTTTACGCGAGAGAGAATTTGTCTTAGCAGCCAGGGCTTTGGGCGTATCGAATTTAAAAATCATTGCCCGGCACATTATACCGCATACTTTTTCTTATATTGTGGTTTCAGTATCATTGGCAATTCCTGGATTCATCTTAGGTGAATCAGCTTTAAGTTTATTGGGGCTTGGTATCCAGGATCCTTATGCCAGTTGGGGGAATCTTCTATCAGAATCAATGGCCATAGCCCAGATAAAATTTCACCCCTGGATTTTAATTCCCGGATTTTTTATCTTCATAACAGTTATGGCTTTTAATCTTTTAGGTGATGGCCTAAGAGATGCTTTTGATCCCAAGATGAATATTGAGTAAGGAAGTAGAATGGAAAATATTTTAGAAATAAAAAATCTTCACACTTATTTTTTTTCCGATGAAGCCCAAGTTAAAGCTGTTGAAAACCTAAACTTAAAAGTTAAAAAAGGCGAGGTCTTAGCTTTGGTCGGAGAGTCAGCTTGTGGTAAGAGTGTCAGTGCTTATTCGGTTATGGGGCTAATAGATTCACCGGGGAAAATAGTTAAAGGAGAAATTATTTTTAAGGGCCAGGACTTATTAAAACTACCTAAAAAGAAGATGCAAGCTATAAGAGGCCAGGATATCTCTTTAGTTTTTCAGGAGCCGGGCTCATCTCTTAATCCCTTATACACCATCGGCTTACAAATTGATGAGATGATAAGGGCTCATAATAAAACTGCTTCAAAAGAGGATAGAGGAAAGCGTATTTTAGAATTATTAAATAAGGTTGGTATTAGTAATCCCCAGAGCCGAATTAAAGACTATCCCTACAACTTTAGTGGAGGCCAGGCACAGAGAATAATGATTGCTATGGCTTTATCATGTGAACCAAAACTTTTAATTGCTGATGAACCAACTACTAGCCTTGATGTTACTATTCAAGCCCAGATAATGAATCTTTTTATGCGTTTACGCCAGGAATTAGATTTTACTCTTATATTGATAACCCATAATTTAGCTTTGTGTTCGGAAGTGGCCGACCGGGTAGCGATTATGTATGCCGGAAGAATAGTTGAGGAAGCTTTAATTGAGGAAATTTTTAAAAATCCTCTGCATCCCTACACTAAAGCTTTATTTGCTTCAATTCCCCAAGCTGAATCAAAAAAAGCCAGATTAAAAGTTATTAAAGGCGCAGTTGCTGATCCCTCAGCCAAACCATCTGGTTGTCATTTTCATCCTCGTTGCCCCTTAGCTAAAAATAGGTGCAAAGTAAATTATCCCGAGTACAGAGAGATAAGTCCTGGGCATAGCTTAAGTTGCTTTGAAATTTAAAAATGAGTCAAAATATACTTGAAACTAAGAATTTAAAAAAACATTATCCGATCAAAAGAGGCCTGTTTTATAAGACGATTGGTTTTAATAAGGCTTTAGACGGAGTAAGTTTATCTATTGAGGCAGGCAAGACTCTTGGTATAGTTGGTGAATCAGGCTGCGGAAAAACAACTCTGGCTAAGACAATCTTAAAGCTTATCGAACCTGATTCAGGAAGCATTCGTTTCTTGGATAAGGAATTATCTGATTTAACACCAGATAAGATGAGACTCTTGCGTAAGGATTTACAGATTATCTTCCAGGACCCTTTTAACTCACTTGACCCACGATTTACCATAGCTAAAATTATCCAGGAAGGCTTACTTAGTTTTAATATTGGTGAAAGTAATTCCCGGCGTCTTAATCTAGTAAAAAATATTTGTCATGATGTTGGTTTACCCATTGATAGTCTTTATCGTTATCCACATGAATTTAGTGGCGGTCAACGCCAGAGGATAAGCTTAGCCCGCTCACTTGTGCTCAAGCCAAAACTGCTTATTCTCGATGAACCGGTTTCATCTTTAGATGTATCAATTCAAGCCCAGATAATAAATCTCTTGTTGAGCTTGCAGGAAAAATTTCATCTGACTTACTTATTTATTGCTCATGATCTTAATGTGGTACGCTGCATGAGTGATAAAATTTCTGTTATGTATTTGGGTAATGTTATAGAGGAGGCTCAGACAGCCGAATTATTTAAAAACCCTTTACACCCTTATACAAAACTTCTCCTCTCATCTTCGCCTCAATTAAGTGAGGAAAAAACAAATAAGGCTAGAGGTGTTTCTGAGCAAAAACCAATAGAGACCGATTATGGTAAAGGCTGTAAGTTCGCCCCGCGCTGCCCTTTTCTTAAAGATATTTGTAAAGATAACCAACCTGAAATTAAGGAAGCCCGTCCCAATCACTTCCTATCCTGCTATTTATATAAATAAGACCATTTTTGCTTTTAATTTGACATATTAAGGTATATTATATATAATCATTGCATTATGGAAAATTTAGACAAACTAGCCAGAATCAGTAAAGCCTTTGGTAATCCTTTTGCCCAGACACAGTGGGATAAACCTTTAACAATTAAAGAGCTTCTCGATGAGTTCAAAGAAGAAAAGGAAGTCTCTCTTGCCGGTCGTTTAATTTCTAAGCGTGAGCATGGAAAGTCAGGCTTTGCCCATATTCAGGATCATACAGCCAAGATACAACTATATGCCCAAAAAAATAACTTAGGCGATAATTATGGTCTTTATAAAGAGTTAGACCTTGGCGATATTATTGGAATAAAGGGAAAACTATTTGTTACCAGAACAGGTGAGTCAACTGTTTTAGTTAGTGAAATTAAGCTTCTTTCTAAAGCTCTTAGACCTTTACCGGAGAAGTGGCACGGTTTAAAAGACGTTGAGATTCGTTATCGCCGACGTTATTTAGATTTAATTTCTAACCCCAGTGTTAAAGATGTTTTTATAAAGCGATCTCAAATAGTATCTTCTGTTCGTGATTTTTTCCAAAAGCTTAAATTTATCGAAGTAGAAACTCCTATGCTTCATCAAATAGCCGGAGGAGCAGCCGGTCGGCCTTTTAAGACCCATCACAATGCTACAGATTCTGATGTCTACCTTAGGATTGCACCCGAACTTTATTTAAAACGCTTATTAGTCGGAGGATTAGAGAAAAACTTTGAAATCAATAGAAGTTTTCGTAATGAAGGAGTTTCAACCAGGCATAATCCTGAATTTACCATGCTTGAGGCCTATTGTGCTTATGAAAACTTTGAGTATATGATGAAACTCTGCGAAGATTTATTTACTACCTTGGTCGGAGAGTTATATGGAACTTTAATTATTGAATATCAGGGGACAAAAATTGATTTTACTCCTCCCTGGCAGAGGATATCATTTGCTGATTTGTTTGAGAAGGAGTTTGGTATAAAAGCCTGCGATTCTCAGGATATCGTTTTAAGCAAGATAAGTAAGAAATTAAACTTAGCCAGCGGTTTAAGCCGCACTCAAATTTTAAATATAACAGAGGAGTTAATTGAGAAAAACTTCCCTTCTGATAAACCGGCTTTTATAACTGATTTTTTTACCTGGACATCACCTTTAGCTAAGCAAAAAAAGGATAATCCTGATTTAGTAGAGCGGTTTGAGCTTTTTATCGCCGGCTTAGAAGTTGCCAATGCTTATTCTGAGTTAAATGACCCTATAGAACAGAAAAAAAGGTTTAGCAAGCAACTTGAAGTTGAAGAAGAATTACCTAAAAAAATTGATAATGATTTTTTATTAAGTTTAGAACATGGCATGCCACCAGCAACCGGTTTAGGCATTGGAATTGATAGAATGGTGATGATTCTTCTTAATCAGCCTTCAATTCGTGATGTAATTCTTTTCCCGCTTCTTAAACCTCTGCCGGATGAGCAGGGAACCGATGATGATAATAAAGATAAGACTTTAAATCAAAGCACAAAATCTTAAATAAATTCTTAAATCAGAGTCGGGTTTTAGTCATAAGTTAATCTTTTTAATATATTTTAGCGATGTTTGTTGAGTTGTTTTTAGCTTGGCGTTATTTATTTCGAGGAAGATCAAGGCATGTCTCCTTTATCGGAGTGATCTCCTGTCTAGGTATAGTCTTAGGTGTTTCTTTGGTCATAGTTGCTTTCTCCATAGTCAATGGCATTGACGGTGGCCTCATGGATAGAATAATGGAGTTTAAAGACCATATCATTATTGAATCCTGGGATGAAGCGCCTTTAACTACAGTCAAAGATTCTCTAGCAACCTGGGAGGA
>CAJXAF010000043.1 GCA_913050175.1 uncultured bacterium | reverse complement strand
AAAGGTAGGAATATAACCTAAAGAAGTATAGTAACCTTTAACATCGCCGTCATCATTAACCCCGGTCTGACGATAATAAAAAACATCTTGCAAGTTTACATGCATATCATCAAGCATTCCTACTACTTCGGTAATGGCAATTACTTTACGAGAACCATCGGAAAGACGGGATGTCTGAACTATTACATCCAAGGCTGAAGCGATCATTTCCCGGATAGCTCTAATCGGCAATTCTATACCGCTCATTAAAATCATACTATCAAGTCTTATCAATACATCATGAGTAGTGTTGGCGTGAATTGTCGACATACTGCCGTCATGACCAGTATTCATAGCTTGAAGCATATCAATTACCTCATTACTCCTAACCTCACCAACAATAATCCTATCGGGACGCATACGCAGGGTATTACGGAATATATCACGAATGGTTATCTCGCCTCTGCCTTCTATGTTAGGCGGACGCGACTCCAATCTTATCCAGTGAGTTTGATCTAATTTAAGCTCAGCTGAATCCTCGATAGTAATAATACGTTCATTTTCAGGAATAAAAGAAGACATGATATTTAAAAAGGTAGTTTTACCTGAACCTGTTCCTCCGGAAACTAGTACGTTTTTTCTGGACTTAACACAGGCATCAAGAAATTGTGCCATCTCAGGAGTAAGACTGCCATAATCATTGATCAAATCATCCATATAAAGGCGTTGACGGGCAAATTTTCTAATAGTTAGGGTCGGCCCGGTTAGAGAAAGCGGAGAAATTATAGCATTGACACGAGAACCATCAGGCAGACGGGCATCAACATAAGGAACAGATTCATCAATACGGCGCCCTAAGGGAGCAAGAATCCTTTCAATAACAATTCTTACTTGTTCATTACCGGTAAATTTCTTACTAGTTAAGTGAATTTTACCTTTCCTTTCAACATAAACCTGATCTTTATTGTTTACCATTACCTCAGTAACATCGTCTAATTTCAATAGATCCTCTAAAGGACCGAAAGCTAAGGCTTCATCTAAAATCTCCTTAGTAATTTTTTTACGCACTTCCATAGATGAAATAAAACCGCCGGCCTCCTGGCTTATAATATTAGCAATGATTCGTTCAGCTTTTCGCCTGAGTTCTTTCATCCGTTGAGGATTATAAGCAAATACTTCAATCGATAATCTCTTTAAATCTAACTCATCAATGAGCTGCTTATGAACTTTTCTTTTAAATTTTATGACTTCATCTTCTTCTTCCCGTAAATCAATTCTTCCGGTCTTATCAGCTAGGCCTATCTTCTCCCAGAAAGCTTCTTCCGGTTCCATAAACTCTTCTTTAGAGACCCTTAATTCAGTTAAGTCTTTATGTTCAATGAATAGGTCTTTGCGGGAAATTAACTCATCAGCTAATTTACTTATGGATTGAGAAATCTTAGCATTGGGATTATCAATAACAACTGGTATGCCCCTATTTACTGCTAAGCCAACTATTTTTCCTTCCGAAGGAGCTAAAGCAATAATGCCTGAAGGCAGGAGTACCTTTATCTCCTGCCAGCTTATTGAACCCTTACTATCAGCCCGGTTTAGGATTACTTTAATCATAGAAAGAGGAAAGCCAATGCTTTGGAGAGTATCTAATATCCACTCAGTTTGATAGACAGATAAGATATCAGGGGTAAGCACTAAAACTATCAATCCCGAAGAGTCAAAGGTGGCCATTAAGTTGTCACTTAGGTTATTTCCGGTATCAATTACAATAAAATCAAATTCTTTTTTTGCGATTGTAATAAACTCTTTGATATCTACCGGATTTATCTTGCTGCGGTTAGGTAATCTTGAAATTGAAGGCAGGAAAGCAAGGTTATTTTTATAATGAGCCAGGTAATTATGAATATTGCGCTTTTGCTCTTTGAATTCTTTGAGGTGGCCAAGAAGATTATATAAACAGTACTTAGGCTCAACACCTAAGAGCTTAGCTGTAACTTGAGGCGCACCTAAGTCTAGATCGATAAGTAAGACCTTTTTATCCTTTAAAGACAAGCTTACAGCTGTATTTAAAGAAAAAAGGGTTTTACCTACGCCTCCTTTGGGACTAAAAAAAGAAATTACCCTTGCTTCCATGAATTAATCCATTCGATATACAATGGGGATATCAATCCACAAATCTTCAATCTCCACGCTGGGAGGAAATGGGGGGTATGGACCTAAGGCTTTTGCTTCAGCAATTACGTTATTATCAAAAGAAACATAACCTGATGGCTCAGCAACTTTAACCTCCAGAGTCTCTCCATGATAATTAAGATGTAGCCGCAGCTTTACAGAACCCTGCCAGCCAGCTTCCTCTGCCAGACGGGGATAATTTAAAGAATTGGCTACTATTCTCTGAACACGTAAGATATAATCACTTAAAACAGTCTCTTGCTGCAAGTATTCCGGATATATTATAAGTTTTTCCGGAGGTGCTTGTTTTGGCCCTTGGGCATACTCTCTTACTCTATCCTTATGAACGCTTTTAATGAGTTTAGGAGTAAGTGTAATAACCAATTCGGTCTGGTCATTCTGGAAATCTCTTGATCTAAAAAGAGCACCTAAAATTGGTATATCACCTAGAGCCGGAACTTTTTCAATAGTATTGGACTCGTCATTCTGGATTAAACCGCCAATAAATACAGTGTCGCCGGAAGCTACGTTTAAGACTGTTTCAGCTTCTCTTTTTGTAAATGCCGGGACCTGAATACTGGCTACTGTTATTGCATTGACCCAGTCAATCTCACTAACCTCAGTACTGACATTTAACATAATTTGCTCATCTCCGAGAGCTACCGGCTGTAAAGTTAAAATAACACCATAGTCTCTATATTCTATCTCTACTTGTGTTCCCACAGTATTGGCGGCTGAGGCACTAATATAAGGTATTTCTCCACCTACTACTAATCTAGCTTCTTTACCACTTAAACAAAGCAATTTTGGCCGGGAAAGGATGCGGCCTCTCCCATTAGAAATTAAGAGGTCAATCCTGGCTGTTAAAGCATCTCTCGACCACTGATGCACAGGCCAAAGAGAACTCCAGGGTTTTACCCCAGTAAGAGTAGTTTCAACCCCTCCGCCAGTACCAGCAGGGGCTGAATAAGGTTCTTCCCTTAATTGTAAAAACTCCATCCACTTAACGCCTAAATCTTCGGCATCATTCTTATTTATCTCTAAAATTTCGCAGTCAATCTCAACCATTTGAGTTTCATCAATTAAGGTAAGCAAATTATCAACATTATTTTTAAAAGTTTCAAGTATCGTCTCAATCTGCTCTTTCTGGGTAGGAGTTACCTCGCCTAAAACCATAACCCTACCAGTAACCTCATTTTTCCTAAAATAAACGCTTTCTACTCTTAAGTTTTCATTGATCAATTCTTTTAATTTTGCTTTAACTCTATCTAGATCTCGGGGTAAAACAGATATATTAAAAGTCTTCTTGCCCTGCTTATCCCAAATAGTGAGCTCTGTGTCTCCGCCTAGCTTAGCTACTACTACTACTTCCTCATCAGTAACCTTACTAACATCAGCAATGTCAGGGTTACGAATTGAGACACGTTGAGGTGAAACTACAGTAAAAATACTAACCTCACCGATGACCAAGCGGACTTCATTCTCAGCTTCAGGTTCATCGAATAGAAAACTTTGCGCGTATCCGCCTGTCGCTAAAACAAGACAAAAAATAAAAATGGCCAATCTAGAAAATATTATTTTTAACATTGTCCTCCTTATATTATCTTGATATAGTATTTTCTTCCATCTCCGGCCCTCTATAGACATCGATCTTAGTGGGCTTTGTTTGAGGAAGGCTAGGCACATACATATTTAATCTTCGCATCATAACATTAAAATCAACAGCCGAATAGCCGCGCTCCTGGGATGTATCTAGGGGTCCGCGTAAAACTAAACGGATCTTACCAGCATTAAGGATATAAGTGAGGAGCTTAACATCCTCGGGCTTAAGAGCCAGGGTAACTGTATCGATTGTCTTGGAAATCCTATAAGGAGATATATTTCTATTTGTGGCAAGAATTTTTACGCTTTGAAAAACAGTGATTACAACCGGTTTTGTTCTCTGACCAACGGCCGGGATCTGAAATGTACCTACGATATCAACACTATCTTGAGGCTTTACAAGCCCTTCAATAGCAGTAAGTTTATCAACCGGAACAGTGATTGCTCTCATACCTCTAGGCACACCCTGGGAAAGAAAAGTAATACTTCCCAGTGATCTTACCATATTGCTATTTATATGTTGTCCTTTTAAAATATCAACTTCAGCAAATTGTCCAACCACAGAATCAACAAAAGTTAAATCGCCGGGCTGCATAGAGTTATGGTTGACATCAACTTCAGTTACCATATCCTTGCTTATTGTCGTCTCCCGGGGAATATCAACCTTAGCCACAACTACCTCTACCAACTCACCCTCGGCTTTTAACCTCTCTAGCTCTGCTCTCTGTTGGTCAATGAAACTCTTAATCATCAAAACAGCCACTAAACCTAAAAATACACCGATAATTAGATTGATAGTTCTTTTATCCACAGCTCTCCTCTTTTATTAATTATTCCAATAAATCTGACTTTATTTCTACTTCTATCTTTGATTTTATCCCTATGATCAAATTATCAATAGCTTCAACGCTCTTTTTTTGCTTAAGAAGAAAGTCTAATTGGTCATAGATCTCGCTTAAAGATTCTGGCTCTCCCTTTTTAATATCCTCTACTTTAACTATATAGTATTCCTTTTTTTCCGGATGTTTAAAGATACTTGAAACTTGTCCTTCATCCAAGACTAAGACTGCTTCCCAAAATCTTTTAAATTTTCGGGTTGGTTGATAAACTACATATCCTAAATCGCCGCCCTTTTTCCCGGATTCACCAATCGAACGACTTGAGGCAATACGTGAGAAGTCCGAACCCTGAAGCAATTCAACTAAAATACCTGTAGCTTCAGACTCAGAGGCCACTACGATTTCTCTAACCTTTCTTTGGTCAATGCTCTCTAAAGTCCTTTTATACTCATTCTCATAAAATTCTTCTATCTCTAAGGGTGTGACTGTAACGCTTTTAAGGACATCATTGAGTAAAGCAAAATCAAGAATTTCGACCTTACTCCTGCGGATGTCTTTGGCGATATCACTATCTTTATGAAGACCGCGGGTTTCAGCTTCCTGAGCCAGCAATTCTAAATTAACCATAAGATTTAAATAAAGCTGCTTTCCCTCCAAACTTCCTAAATCAATCTCCTCAATATAAGGCGGGACAAAGGTTCTAGCCAATAAACCTAAAGCACTTACAGAAACTGCTGAATTGCCTTCATTAGCCTTAATAATAGCTTCAATTTGCCTATTGAACTCATTTCTGCTTATGCTCCAGCCATTTACTCTGGCCAAATAAGGGCCTTTGGGCTTGTCTGTTTTACCATTGTCCTTAGAGCCGAAAGAGAATTTATCACAAGCTGTAAAACTTAAAATCAGTAAAAAAACTGTAATGATTGTTCCTATTTTTTTCACAGAGTTCCTCCTTTGTAAAAAAGTAAATTATATATACCTCAAAAATAAGTTTATCAGCTAGAGCCTTTTAAATCAAGTACTTTTTATAATAATATATTAATTAGACTTAAAATTATTTCCTTATAAACTTTAGAAAAGAAAAAAACTTCCTTTTAGCTTTCTATTGCCATTATTAAAATTATAGTTTAGAATAGTAGCGTTATGAAGAAAAATTTCCATATAGTGCTCGATACCAGTATTTTTGTTAACCCTGATTCGCGCTTCTTATTTGGCAAGACCCCTAAAGAAGCTCTTAATAATTTTTTGGACTCATTGGTTGATAAAAAACATGTTTCCTGTTATATGCCGCCTTCAATATATGAAGAGTTGATGAAATTTATAGAAAAGAAGCCCCCGGCAAAGAAAATGCTCCTTCTCAATAAAAAACCACCATCTTCATACCAGGCTTCAGTTCCAGCAATCATGGTCTATGAATTTATTGAAGAAATGCGCATAAGAGTAAATAAGGGTTTAAGAATTGCTGAAAAATACTCAAAAAAGGCAGCTAAAGCCAATGAAGACTCAAGTGATGAGGCCCTTGTGAAGAGTCTTCGCCAGGAGTATCGCTCTGCTCTCAGAGAAGGAATTCTTGATAGTAGACAAGATTTTGATCTTATCCTTGTAGCTAAAGAGCTAAATGCTTATCTGGCTACAACCGACGGCGGACTTATTAAGTGGGCACAAAAATTAGGTATTACTTGTCTTAGCTCAGAAGAGTTAAAAGAGATAGTAAGTTAAAGGGGAGGTATAATGGTCTTAACTAATACTGAAACAATACCAGGTAAGAGGATAGTTGAACATTTTGGGCTCGTATCAGGCTCAACCGTAAGAGCCAGACATGTTGGCGCTGACATTGCTGCCGGCTTAAAAAATGTAGTTGGCGGGGAATTAAGAGGCTACACTCAACTCCTAAACGAATCCCGAAATCAAGCCGTGCAACGAATGATTCAAACAGCAGAGCAACTAGGAGCTAACGCCGTTATCAACGTACGCTTCTCAACTTCATCTATTGCCCAAGGTGCAGCTGAACTATATGTTTACGGCACTGCCGTAAGAGTTGATAGTCCTGCTACTTAAATAAAGGTGATTAAAAATGTTTGATCTGATTTTTTTTATTGTTTTTCTTGGCGGTTCATATGCAATCGGCACAATGATTGAGAAGAAGCACTATCACTCACTCGCTCAGAGAGATCTAAAAATGATTCTCCTGCCGGCAGTTACAGCCAAAGACGTAATAAAAGAAGGTGTCAAAATAGAAAAATCTGAACTAGTCTATGCTAGCGCTGTTATTTCAATAGATTATTTTAAGAGGCTCTCAGCAGCCTTAAGAAATATTTTTGGCGGAGAAATCAGAGCCTATGAAAGCGTCCTCGACAGATCCCGGAAAGAGGCAATTTTAAGGATGAAAGAAAAAGTTCCCACCGCTGACATAATAATTAATATGCGTATTGAAACCTCAACCATTGGCCGTTCACGCAAGAAAAATACTGCCTGCGCTGAAGTACTGGCTTACGGAACCGCCATTACCTATCAGGGTTCGGCTGAAAAGAGAATTAAGCAAGAGCTTCGTTTAAAGAGAAACTTAAACCAATAATCTAAAATCTTCTCCTTTAATTTATGCGCTACACTCCAAAACTACCTAAAGAAAATTTAAACATATCCAAAAAACACCCTTTAAAAGAATTTCTAAAACTCCTCAGTGGTTTATTGCTTATAGTTTTTGCCGTCTATATTATTTTGGGCTTTTGTGTTGATTTAGTCATACCTCATCTCCCCCAAGGCTTTGAAAGTAATTTAGGCAAACTATATGCTCCCATGTATACAAGTAAAACCATAGACACCCAAAATACAGAAGAAGTCCAAAATCTTCTCAATCAACTTTTAGATTATTCGGATGATAAAAAAAGTTATCAAGTTTATGTTGTAGAAAGTGAGATAGTAAATGCAGTGGCTTTACCAGAGAGAAAAATAATAATATACTCTGAATTACTCAAAGAAATTAAGACTGAAGACGAGCTGGTATTTGTTCTGGCTCATGAATTAGGCCATCATGTTAACAAAGACCACTTAAGAGCTTTGGGCAGACGTTTGGTTATTCTTTCTATATCGAGTGTCTTCTTCGGGCAAGATAAATCCTTAAATAGCTTTATTGGTAATTCTTTATCGAATACAGAAATGAAATTTTCTCAAAGGCAGGAAAAAAATGCCGATCTTTTTGCTCTCAAAATACTTCTTAAACGCTATCAAAATCCGGAAGGGGCAATTGATTTTTTAGAAAAAATCAAGAAAAAACACAACTTATCAAAGTTTTTTTACTTCTTTTCAACCCATCCTCACCCTCAGAAGAGAATTGAAGCCATTAGGAAAAAAATCCAGGAAAAATAAAATATTTTAGGAATTATTTAATAATTGAGGTTATGATTTCCTGGGTAATGTCATGGATGGTTATGATCCCGTAGGCTTTCTTTCCTTTTAAAACCAGAGCAATGCTCTCTTTTTGATTTTTAAGCCGGGAAAAAATCTCATGAAGTTTCTGGTTTAACCCTACTTTTGAAATAGGTCTTATAAAGGACTGCCAGTGATTTTCTTGATCGTAAAATAAATCATAAATATTAATATAACCGATAACTTCTTTACTCTTAAATACCGGATAGCGGGTAAACATGTGCTCACTTACTACCTCTAATATATGCTGGCGATTGTCAGCATAGTCTAGAGCCACCACTTCCTTAATCCCCACACAAACATCTTTTATTTTATCGCTTCTAAATTCAAAAACTTCTTCAATGGCCTCTTTTTCGCCTTTATCAATTCCTCCCTGTTTTTCAATTTCCTTAACTAAAAATTTTATCTCCTCTTTAGTTACAAAGGGTGAAAGGCGCTTGCTCTTTTTAACAAAAATACCGACTACAACCCGGCTGATCGCCTCTATCATCTCAACAACCGGTAAGAATAATTTCTCAAAAAATGATATTAAAGAAACTACCCTGCAGCTAAAACTCTCTTTAAAAAACCTTCCGATATTCTTAGGGATAAGTTCGGCAAAAATGACTATAAAAGGAGTAAAAATAAATGTTATCCATATATTGCTACCTTTAATACCGCTACGAATCAAGAAGAACGTCAAAAGACTGGTACTTAAAACAACTGAAATATTTATTCCTACTAAGGTTGTAGCAAGAAATTTTTCCGGATTTAAAATTAACTCATAAACTCTCTTGGCTTTTTTATCGCCTTTATTCTGGCGATGTCTTAGTTTGACTATGTTGGAAGAGATAAAGCTTATCTCACTGGCAGCAAAGAAGCCTTGTAAGACTACGAATAAAACACATCCTATTAAATATAAATAACTCATCTTTTTTATAAAATGCTACTTATCTGCTTGTCCTAAAATTGTCAAAACCAAACTTACAATTCTCCTGGCTGTTGCTCGTTGGATCTTAAAATGAATTTTAGTAGCTTTAGCCGTCGAACTATTTTTGACTGTAAAATCAAACTCCTCGCCGGTCTTAGGTATTCTCTCAATTTGAGAAAGTATGAATCCGGCAATTGTATCCTCATCTTCAGGGAACTCTAGGCCTAACTTAGCATTAACTGTCTTTATAGCGGTTTTACCGTATACTTTCCATTCTTGGTTTACAATTTTTTCCAAAGGTTCCTCTACTGTTTCAAATTCATCGTAGATTTCACCGAAAATCTCTTCAATAATATCTTCTAGGGTAATCAAGCCTTCACAGCCTCCATACTCATCTAAGACTACAGCCAAGCGCTCATTGTTATATAAAAATAGTTTTAAAATATCATCTATACCTTTTGATTCAGGGATAAAAATCGGCTTGCGGAGAAGCTGGTGATAATCTTGGTCTGATTTTAAAAATACATCTTTTGCATAGAGCATACCGACAATGTTATCCAAAGAACCTTCATAGACAGGTATTTTTGAGTGTTTTTCTTTGCGTAAAAAGTTTAAGACTTGGGCTTGAGAAGAGCTTATATCAATACCTTTTATATCAATTCTGGCAGTTAAGATTTCACTAGCCTGGGTATCTTTAAATTCTAAAACATAACCAATCATCGCCTCTTCCTGAGCTGTAATTTGGCCTTCTTTCTTGCTTAAAGTAAGTACAGCCTTAAACTCTTCATCGCTTAAAGTTGTTTTCCGGGATTTCTTGATAAAAAAAGAAGAGAAATAGTTAACTACTCTTTCAATAACAATAATCAGCGGTGAAAAGGCTTTTGAAAAAATACTTATCCAGGGAGTAACTACTAAAGACAGGCGCTCAGCCATATAAATGGCTAAGGTCTTAGGAAAAATCTCTCCTAAAAAAAGAATTACTAAACCACTTAAGGCTATAGCAATGAAAAGACCGTTTGGGCCAAGTTGCTTAACAAAAATGGTAGTCGATAGTGAAGTTAATCCGATATTAACTAAGATGTTTCCAAAGACAATAGCTGAAAGCAAACGTGTGGGCTTCTTGAGCAGAGTTTTAACTTTTTTTGCCTGAGGGTATTTTTGAGAAAGTTTTCTTAACTTTACATTATTAAGAGAAAAAATTGCCGTTTCTGACGAAGAAAAAAATGCAGAAAGGAATATAAAAACTATGAAAAGAAGAATGTTAAATAGCATCTTTTACGGTAAAAAATACCAGATGATCAAATTAATTCTCTTAACGATTGTAAGGGTTTGGGCCTTCATCGTCAGCATAACCTTCATTTGCACCTTCAGTAACCCCACCCATTGTTTTCATAGTTGAACCTATTGGTCTACCAACCTCTTTAGCACCCTGATGAACGGTCTCACAACCAGTTAATAAAATTGATGACAAAAAAATAATAAGAAAAGTTATTTTCATTATATTTTCCTCCTCTTAAGATAAACTATCATTCAAATACCAGATCAGCCTTGGCAATCTCGCCGGAAGAACTTATAATTTTGGCCTTAGAATACTTGGCTTGTACTTCGACTATTGAGATATCAGCTATCTTTGTTTTTTCTGAACCGAGATCAATTCCGGTTTCAGGGTCAATTAAGCTCTCCCTTGCCCGGTAAACAGAAAAATTCATACCCGAAGATATACCGGCATTGGAACCGGCATTGACATAGACTAAATTATCTTTAACCGTGACAACTCTACCCTGCCAGGGTAGATTTTGTAACTTGGAAGCAATGTAGGAAACAGCTTTATCAATAGCTATTTGGGTAGCTTTTCCCAAAGGTGTTTTTTTAGCACTGGAGGAGCCA
>CAJXAF010000042.1 GCA_913050175.1 uncultured bacterium | reverse complement strand
AACACCATAAGAAATTGTCTATCCAGTCTTAAAGAAGGCGATCTTCTGGCTTTACTGGGTGATCGAGATTTTGCTAAAAGCGGTTATAAACTTAATTTTTTCTCTCATAAAACAAATGTTCCCCGGGGAGTTGGTTATTTTGCTCTAAAATCCAAAGCTTGTATTATTCCTGGTTTTTTAATAAGAGAAAATAAATACTACTATAATTTTCGTTTTGAAGAGCCGCTTTGTTATGAAGATTTTAAAAATTTAAGTGAAGAAGAGATAATGATTAAGTGCATACCGATAATGGAAAGATATATAAGAAAATACCCTGATCAGTGGTACATATTTACTAAGTTTTGGGACGATGCGCAGGCTGAGAGAGGTGAGGAGAAAGAAGTGGGAAGAGGGAAGTGAAGAGGAAAGAGGTGGAGAAGTGAGAAAAAAGTGAAGATCTGGGTGATAGTTCCAGCTTATAACGAGGAGCAATCTTTAGCCGGTCTTTTGCAGGAGGTTAAGAAAGAGGGCGTGTCTGTTTTAGCTATTGATGACGGCTCTATTGACAACACCCATATTGTAGCCGAGAAGTGGGCTGATATTGCTTTACATAATATAAAAAATCTTGGTAAAGGCATATCTTTGCGTAAAGCTATTTCTCATCTTTTGCAGGAAACAGACTTTGATTACATAATTACAATGGATGGGGATGGTCAACATAGTGTAGATGATTTGCCTAAATTTTTGCAAGCTGCCAGGGATGGGGCTTTTTTTGTGGTTGGAAATCGGATGGAGGATCCTAAAGGTATGCCTAAAACCAGAATTGTTACTAATAGGTTTATGTCCTGGTTGATTTCAAAAATTTCCCAGCAGAGCATTCCTGACAGCCAGTGTGGATATAGGCTTATAAAAAGAGAAATCTTAGAGAAGATTATAATTAAAACTAAAAAATACGAAATAGAATCAGAAATGCTTATAAAAGCAGCCCGCTTAAATTATAATATCCAGAGCATACCAATAAAGAGCATTTATTTTAAGAATCTACGCAGTAAGATTAATCCTTTTGTTGATACTGTAAGATTTATAAGATTTTTATACCGTCTACACAATGCCCGATTCTGATTTTAGCCAATCCCGAGCCAGTATGGTTAAGGATCAAATCTCAAAAAGAGGGATTAATGATCCAACTGTTTTAGAAGCCTTCGGGAGTATTCCCCGGCACTTATTCGTTCCCAAAAATAAGATAGATTCTGCTTATTTTGACGGCCCCCTGGCGATTGGCTATGACCAGACAATATCACAACCGTATATTGCGGCTTTGATGACAGAAATTTTACAACTAAAACCGGGATTGTCTGCCTTAGAAATTGGTACCGGCAGTGGTTATCAAGCAGCAATTCTGGCATATCTTGGTATTAAGGTATATACTATTGAAAGAATAAAAAATTTAGGGCAAAAAGCCAGTGACAGGTTTAAAGCTTTAGGTTATGATATTAAAGTTAAGATTAGCGATGGTACTCTTGGTTGGCCGGAGTACGCACCTTATGATCGAATCATTATTACGGCTGCTGCCTGGAGTGTACCTGATGCACTTATGGATCAGCTTAAAGCCGGTGGCAGGATAGTCGCACCTTTAGGAGGCAGGATGCATCAGAATTTAACAATTTTAGATAAAACCTCTGATAATAGGATAAAGGAGAAAAAAGTTTGTGGCTGCGTTTTTGTGCCTTTAATTGGAGAAGGAGTTTAAGATAAATTATGTTAGCTTGGATTGAAAGTCTACCCAAAGAAGTGGCGGTATTGATTGTTTCCAGTTTACCGATCTTTGAATTAAGAGGGGCAATACCTCTGGGTGCATCGCTAGGCATGCCTTTAGTAAAAGTTTATTGCCTGTCTTTAGTAGGCAACTTGATTCCCGTAATCCCCTTATTATTATTTTTTAAGTATTTTTTTCACAGATTGGAAGATATAAAATTCTTAGGTAAGTTTTTCCACTGGTGGTTTGCCCGGGTAGAGAAAAAGTCAAAAATCGTCGAGCGTTGGGGATTTTGGGGATTAGTCTGCTTTGTGGCCATACCGCTTCCAGTTACCGGAGCCTGGACCGGGACAGCAGCTGCTACTCTCTTTGAAGTTAAGACAAAAAAAGCCTTTTTAGCAATTCTTATCGGAGTCTCAATTGCCGGGGTCATTGTCAGTTTAGTCGTAACCGGTATTTTTAACCTGCCAATTTTAACTAAATAATAAATTACAATTTAATAAGTCAATTTTCAAAAAATGACTGGGGTTGTTATTATTTTCATTGTTTCAGGGTAAGAAAATGATATAATATCTCCTTCTTGATATATGAGGTAAGCATGAAAATACTAGAAAAAAAGAAAATAGCCAAAGATTTAACTAAATTCCTTATTTCTTCACCCCTTATTGCCCAAAAAGCACTCCCGGGACAGTTTATTATGCTTATGGTCAATGAAGTTGGTGAGCGAATCCCCTTAACTATTGCTGCTAGCGATAAGGATAAAGGTACTATCAGTATAATTTTTCAGGAGGTTGGCTACACTACTAAATTATTAGGTACTTTAGGTGTGGGTGATTCTTTGTACTCTTTGGTTGGGCCTTTGGGAAGAGCAACTGAGATAAAAAATTACGGGAAAGTAATTGTCTTAGGAGGTGGGGTTGGTATAGCTGAGATCCTACCGGTCCTAAGAGCTCTTAAAGGCGCAGGCTGTGATATAACTACCATTCTTGGAGGAAGAACAAAAGAGCTAGTCATATTAGTAGATCAGGTAAAAGAACTCACCAATCAACTTATTATAACTACCAATGACGGTTCTTTAGGTGAAGAAGGCTTAGTAACTGCTCCTTTGGGGCGTTTAATAAAGGAAAGCCAGGATTATGGCTTGGTCTTTTGTGTGGGCCCAGTACCAATGATGAAGGCTGTATCAGATTTAACCCGTAGTCATAAGATAAAGACAACAGTCTGCCTTAATTCGATTATGGTTGACGGCACTGGTATGTGCGGTTGCTGCCGGGTTACTATTGGTAAGGAAAATAAATTCACCTGTGTTGATGGTCCTGATTTTGACGGTCACTTAGTAGATTTTGATGAGCTCATGAACCGGCAAAGAATATTTAATGAGCATGAGAAACATGCTTTATGTAAACTTGATGAGCAAATTAAAAAAGATAAAGAAAATACTAATTAACTATGCCTAAGCCAAGCCCTAAACAAGTTCCTATGCCAACTCAGGATCCCAAAGAAAGGGTTAAGAACTTTCTCGAAGTTCCTCATGGTTATACTATTGCCCAGGCTCAAGAGGAAGCTGTAAGGTGCATTCAATGTAAGAACCCTCCTTGTGTAGAGGGCTGTCCAGTAGATATCAATATACCCGGCTTTATTGACTTTATAGCTAAAGGAGATTTTAAGGCTTCAATTAGAAAGATGAAAGAGACAAATGCTTTACCAGCTGTCTGCGGCAGAGTTTGTCCTCAGGAAGATCAATGTCAAAAAGTTTGTGTTGTGGCTAAAATGGGTGAGTCAGTAGGAATAGGAAAGCTGGAAGCTTTTATCGCTGATTGGGAGGCTAAATCAGGTGAAATTGAATTGCCGGAGATTAAACCTTCTAGTGGTAAAAAGGTTGCTGTAGTTGGTGGCGGGCCAGCTGGTCTTGCTGCTAGCGGTCAATTGGCTAAATTTGGCCACAAGGTAAAGATTTTTGAAGCTCTCCATAAGATGGGCGGAGTTTTAAGTTATGGTATACCAGAGTTTCGCTTGCCCAACGATATTGTTGATCGAGAAGTCAATTACATTAAGTCTTTGGGGGTTGAAATCCAGACATCTTTTGTTGTGGGAAAGATAAAAACAATCGATGAGCTTTTAAGTGAGTATGATGCAGTCTTCATTGGTACTGGAGCCGGACTTCCTTGGTTTATGAATATTGAAGGAGAAAACTACAATGGTGTTTATACTGCTAATGAGTATTTAACCAGGGTCAACTTAATGAAAGCTTATACTTTCCCTAATCATATTACTCCAGTTACTAAAGGAAAGCGGGTAGCAATAATCGGAGCTGGTAATACAGCTATGGATGCGGTAAGAACTGCTATCCGTATGGGAGCCAAAGTTGCTTCGATTGTTTACCGGAGATCACTTAAAGAGGTACCGGCAAGATTAGAAGAGATACACCACGCTCGCCAAGAGGGTGTTGATTTTAAACTACTTACCTTACCTATTAAGTATCATGCTGATAGTCAGGGTTGGTTAAAAGAGATGGAGTGTTTAAAGATGGAGTTAGGTGAGCCTGATGCATCAGGTAGAAGGAGACCGGTTCCAATTGAGGGTTCGAATTTTAGAATTCCTGTGGATGTTGTGGTAATAGCTATTGGTAATAACCCTAATCCTTTAATAGCTGAATCAACACCAGATATAAAAGTTGGTAAAAAAGGTAATATTATAATTGATGAGGCTACTGGTAAAACCAATAAAAAGAGTGTCTTTGCCGGAGGAGATATAGCCAGTGGTGCTGATACAGTTGTTTCGGCAATGCGGGCCGGTAAAATTGCCGCCAGAGGCATAGATGAGTATTTAAGAACAGGACTCTGGTAAAAATTTAATTTAAGCTTATAATCGTATTTATTAAGGAGGAAGAATGTCAAAGGATCATATTAACGAGGCAAAAGATAAATTCGGAAAAATCCTCGAAGAGCAACTACTCCGGATTGAGGAGATGAAAAAAGCTGCTACCGGGGTTGATTACAGCAAATTGAATCCAATCATTATTGGGGTTTGTTTTGGTGATGGCATCGGTGAAGTTATTTCAAAACATGCTCAAGCAGTCTTAACGCATGTTTTAAAAGAGGAAGTTAAATCCGGCAAGGTTGTTTTTAAAGATATTTCCGGTTTAACTATTGAGAATAGAGCAAAACACAAGAAAGCCATACCCGATGATGTTTTAGATGAGTTAAAATCATGCCATGTTATCTTAAAGGGTCCAACCACAACCCCTCAGGCCGGAGATAATTGGCCAAACATTGAAAGTGCAAACGTTGCTATGAGAAGATACCTCGATCTATTTGCCAATGTCCGGCCGGTAAAAGTACCTGAATTGGGTATTGATTGGTGTTTTTTTCGCGAGAATACAGAAGGAGCTTACGTCCTAGGCTCTAAAGGTTTTGATGTCGACAAAGATTTAAGTATTGATTTTAAGGTTATTACTGAACAGGGAGCCGAACGAATAATTCGCATGGCTTTTGAGTATGCTAAAAAAAATAATATTGACCGGGTAACCGTAGTCACTAAATCTAATGTAGTAAAGACAACTGACGGCAGGTTTTCAAAAGTTGCCTTTCGTATTGGTAAGGAGTATCCCGGGATTAATTTAGATGAGTGGTATATTGATATAATGACGGCAAAATTAATTGATCCAGCCAGACGTAATCAATTTAAAGTCATAGTTCTCCCTAACCTCTATGGCGATATCTTAACTGACGAAGCTGCTCAGCTTCAGGGCGGTGTGGGTACAGCCGGTAGTGCTAATATTGGTAAGAAGTGGGCTATGTTTGAGGCAATCCATGGAAGTGCACCAAGAATGGTAGCCGAAGGCCGGGCAAAATTTGCTGATCCTTCTTCAATGATTAGAGCTTCAGCCATGCTGCTTAAACATATAGGCCATATTAAAGCCGGAAAAAAAGTAGAGATGGCTTTAGAGGTATGCGGTCAATATGAGAAAAAACTTACAATTACCGGACGCGATGGCGGAGCAAGTGGAGAAGATTATACCAAGTACTTATTGTCCTGGATTGATAATCCTGAGCTAGAATCACGTTGGAGCCAGGGTCTTAAATAAGTTGAATTAGATTTTAGGCGTGTTACAATATGGCAATGAAAAAAACTTCCTACAAGTCCTACATTGATACTTTAAGCAAGATCAGCCACGCTATTACCTCTGATCTATACTTAGAGGATATGCTAAAGCTGATAGTCACCTTGACTGCCAATGTTATGAAAGCTAAGATCTGTTCCCTCTGGTTGCTTGATCAAAAGAGTAAGGAACTAAGTATAAGCGCTACTCAGGCAATGAGCAGCGAGTATTTAAAGAAGAGAAGCATTAAACTTGGTGAGGGTATTGTTGGTTATGTTGCCAAAGAGAAGAAAACAATGACTATTGATAATGTTTTGGAGAACAACCGCTATAAAGAAAAAGAACTGGCTAAAAAAGAGAACTTAGTTTCAATGATCAGTGTGCCGATGATGGTCAAGAAAAAGGTCATTGGAGTGATCAATTGTTACACTACAAGTACATATAAATTTACTAAAGGGGATAAAGACCTCTTGAGCACTGTTGGCAATCAGGCGGCAGTTGCAATTGAAAATACTGAGTTAATGGTCAAAACAAGAATTATCCAGGATGAGCTGGAAACTCGAAAAAAGGTTGAAAAAGCTAAAGGAATCCTTATGCAGGAGCAAAGTTTAAGCGAAGCCCAGGCCTATCAGTTAATTAGAAAATCAAGCATGGATAAGAGGGTGGCAATGAAGGAAATTGCCGAGGCAATTATTTTAGCTTTTGAGATAAAAAAAGCTTGACAAGATTTTTTTTGTATGTTATATTTCCTACGACCATGTGGTCAGAGTAAGGCAATGAAGCCCCAAATCCAATTTGGGGTTTTTCTATTTTAAGGCAAAGTAGCCAGTTTTAAGCACTAGTAGCTTAAAAATGTTTCAAACGAAGGCGTTTACTGTCAGTATCTTTTTGACGGCAAACGCTTTTTTTATTTTTTGAGCTTGGAGGTAAGTATGAAGAAAATAGAATGTGTTATAAGGACAGAAAAGCTTAAAAGTGCTGCTGATAAACTTTGCCTAGTCGGTATTGGGGGGGGATGATGGCCAGTGAAATTAAAGGCTTTGGTGTGCAAACCACCCGACCGCAAGAGTATCTTTTTCTACCAAAAACAAAGATTGAGATTTATGTAACTGATACACAACTCGAGGAAGTGATTCAAGCAATAATTGAATCATCTCGTGATGAAAAAATAGGTAGCGGCAAGGTTGCTGTTATTCCAATGGAGGAATGTGTTCGTATTCGTACAGGTCAGCGCGGGGAAACCGCCATATTTTAATTTATTTAAAGAAGGAGGAGGTATGTTTAAAATGAAGAAATTGTTACTAGTGTTAACTGTCGCGTTCGTGGTTTCAATGGTTGGTCAGTCAGCTCACGCAGAAGGTCTACTTGATAAGTTAAATCTTGATATTGAAGTATCAGGTAGCATAGATTACTATTCAAATTATATCTGGAGAGGTTTTACCTTGGATAAAGATGCAGTTATTCAGCCAGGAATAAATATCAGTGCTGCTGGTTTTACTTACAGCTTTTGGGCTAGCTTTGATGCCGAGAGTGATGATGAACTTGCTTCTGATGAGATTGATCATATTTTTGATTACACCAGAGAGATAAATGATTTAATCAGCGTATCCGTAGGACACACATATTATGATTTTCCTGAGACTGCTACTTATAGCCGTGAATTATACGTTGGCGTTGCTTTAAGCCGGGTTCCTGTATTGGATTGGCCGATTGAAACAAGCTTAACTTTTTTTCATGACTATGGTAAAGAAGCAAATGGCGGCGGCGGCGGAGAGTATCTTTCTTTAGACTCTTCCTACAGCCATGTCCTGTTTGAAGATCCAGAAATCACAATGGATTTTGCTACACACTTTGGCTTCAACAATGAGATATTTTTAACTGGGGAAGGTTTCGATACTGGTGTTAGTTTTGGTTTCACCATCCCTTTAACTGATAACTTAACTATTTCACCAACCGTTAATTACTCTGCGCCTCACGGTGATTTAGAAGATCCTGCTGATGGTGCTCAGGAAGATAGAGTCTATGCTGGTGTAAGCCTTGCTTACTCACTTTAATAATATAGGGGGTAATTTATGTTAAGAAAAATATTAGATAAATTAAAAAAACCTTTATTATTAGCAGGAGTGTTGATAGTAGGTTTTTCAGGAGTTAGTTTTGCCCAGGCAACCACTGAAAGCAATGCTGTAGCTCTTGATACGGTTTGGACTCTCTTAGCAGCAGTTTTAGTATTCTTTATGCAAGCTGGGTTTGCCATGGTTGAAACCGGTTTTACCCGGGCTAAGAATGCCTGTAACATCATGATGAAAAATCTTATGGATTTTTCAATTGGTTCGATTGGTTATTGGGCTATTGGTTTTGGTGTTATGTTTGGCGCCAGTGCTTTCGGCCTCTTCGGTAGCGACGGTTTTTTCTTAAGCGCAGCCAATACATCAACCGGTGATGGTCAGTGGCAATTTGCTTTTTGGATCTTTCAGGCTGTATTTGCAGCTACTGCGGCCACCATTGTTTCTGGTGCTATGGCTGAAAGAACAAAATTTACTTCCTACCTTATTTACAGTGTTTTTATCACAGCCATAATTTACCCGGTTGTGGGACACTGGATTTGGGGCGGTGGCTGGCTTTCAGAAAAAGGTATGATTGATTTTGCCGGTTCAACAGTTGTCCATTCAGTAGGTGGCTGGGCAGCCTTAATTGGCGCTATGCTCCTTGGCCCAAGATTGGGTAAATACAACAAGGATGGTTCAGCTAATGCTATTGCCGGACATAATATTCCTTTAGCCGGTTTAGGTGTATTTATCCTCTGGTTTGGCTGGTTTGGTTTTAACGCCGGAAGTACCACAGCTGGTACGGATTTAAGTATTGCTGTGATTGCGGTTACGACAAATCTAGCAGCAGCAGCCGGAGCAATTATGGCTATGTTTACAGCTTGGTTGCGTTTTGGAAAACCAGATACATCTATGTCCCTTAATGGTGCTTTAGCCGGTCTGGTAGCTATAACAGCCGGTTGTGCTAATGTATCACCTCTAAGTGCTATCATTATTGGTGGTCTGGGAGGCATTATAGTTGTTTTAAGCGTTGAGTTTATAGATAAAGTGCTCAAGATTGATGATCCAGTCGGTGCAGTTTCTGTGCACGGTGTTTGTGGAGCCTGGGGAACTTTAGCTGTAGGTCTTTTTGCCCAAGAAGCTTATGGAGGGGTCAATGGACTTTTCTTTGGCGGCGGCATGGGCCAGTTAGTAACTCAAATAATCGGAATCGTAGCTGTGTTCTTTTGGGTATCAATAGCAGCTCTGATAGTCTTTGGCTTAATTAAAGCAACTGTAGGTTTAAGAGTAAGTAAAGAAGAAGAGTTAAAAGGTTTAGATATTGGTGAACACGGTATGGAATCCTATTCTGGTTTTCAGATTTTCACCAATCAATAATAAGATAAATATAACTCACATCTTTGCGGTTGCCCTTATAAAGGCAATTGCAAAGGTGTGAGATTATTAAGGAGGAAAAAATGAAATTAATTATAGCATTGATTCAACCTCATAAGTTACCTGATGTAAAAAAAGCTCTCTTTGACGCTGATGTTCATAAGATGACTGTTACTAATGCTTTAGGCTGTGGTCAGCAGAGAGGTTTTACCGAGACCTATCGTGGTGTAATCCATGAAGTAAATCTTCTTAAGAAAGTAAAGCTTGAGGTCGCAGTTAACCAGGATTATGTTAAGCCTACAATTGATGCAATCATCAAAGGCGCTAGGACTGGTAATATTGGTGACGGTAAGATTTTTGTTGTTGATCTTGGAGAGTGTGTAAGGATAAGAACTGGTGAAGACGGCAGAGAAGCTATCGGCTGATTATCTAATTAAAATCTATGAAGGATGAAGAATTAATAACTAAACTCAAGAAGGTTAAAGAAGACAGGAGGTATACATTATATGAGTTGTCTAAAATACTCGATATCCAGGTCTCCACCATAGAACGCTGATTTAGAACTAAGCGAATTAATAGGTTGTATGCCCAAATGGTCCAGGAACGTTTGGGCCTTTAATTTTTTTTCCCCTAAATTACATCAATTGATGGGTCAGATGTTTAATTAGTTTAGCCAATAGTAATAATTTTCAAGGAGGAAGTAATATTAAGTAAACTATTTAAAGGAATCGGAGCTGCTTTAGTCTGCAGCTTTTTTTTCAATACAGCTGTTTTTGCTGCCGATACTATTTCTTTTGCAAGTTCGGTCGGTCTTGATACGGTTTGGGTGCTGATCGCCGCATTTTTAGTATTTTTTATGCAAGCCGGGTTTGGCATGGTTGAGGCCGGCTTTATTAGAGCCAAGAATACCTGTAATATTTTAACAAAAAATTTCTTAGATTTTTGCATGGCTTCAATTGGATTTTTTATTTTTGGTTATGCCATTATGTTTGGCGAAGGTAACGCATTTATGGGATTTAAGGGCTGGTTTTTAATGGGAGCCCAAAACGAGGGTGTACCGGTTTTTGCCTTCTGGCTCTTTCAAGCTGCCTTTTGCGGTGCTGCTGCAACTATTGTCGCCGGAGGTATGGCTGAGAGGATGAAGTTTGGCGCCTACCTTATTTATTCTTTTGCTATCTCTGCTCTTATATATCCAATTGTTGGACACTGGATTTGGGGCGGTGGCTGGTTAGCCGAGTTAAACTTTGCTGACTTTGCCGGTTCAACTGTTGTTCATGCTGTAGGAGGATTTGCAGTTTTAATTGGAACTATAATCCTTAAACCAAGATACGGTAAATATAATCCTGATGGTTCAGCTAATGTTATTGCCGGCCACAATATACCCCTAGCTTCTTTAGGTGTATTTATCCTCTGGTTTGGCTGGTTTGGTTTTAACCCTGGTTCAACTTTAGGCGTAGGAGACGGAAGTTTGATTGCCAGAGTGGCAATTAATACTAATCTGGCTGCTGCTGGGGGAATTTTAGCTATGTGTACAGTCTGGAAGTTATTTGGTAAACCCGATCTTTCCATGGCTATGAACGGCGCTTTAGCCGGTCTGGTAGCTATAACAGCCGGT
>CAJXAF010000041.1 GCA_913050175.1 uncultured bacterium | reverse complement strand
TAGTGTCCGATCAAAAGTTAAGAAACCAGTTCTCCAGTAAAATGGCAAAAGTTAAAGGGGGTGTCCGATTTGAAGAGTTTTGTCGTAGTTTTAGCTTGTAGTATCATTTTATCTAGTACAAATATCGTAGCTGGCAACAAAGAATTTAAGGAGGAGAGGAGCGAGCATTTTATAATACATTATCAGCAAGGTGTAAGTAAATCTTACGTCTCTAAGATGAAGAATAAAGCTGAGAAGCATTACCGTACTATAACTCAGGAATTTAACCTAATAAGAGATAAGCTCTGGGTCTGGGAAAATCGAGCTAAGATTTTTATTGCCAAGGATAAAGAAAGCTATTTAAGTAACTTTAATTGTTATACCTGGTCTGATGCCTGTGTTGATTATCGGTCTAAAGTAATTTATACCTATAGCAATCAAACCCGCTTCTCGGAAATCTTACTCCATGAATTGACTCATATAATTTTTCGTGAATATGTAAAAAAAAGTGCTTTACCTCTCTGGCTTGATGAAGGTATGGCAACTTATATTGAAGACAAGTATAGCGGAGGACACTTTAACGGCAGGATAAAATATTTAAGGAAGAAGTTAAAAAATGATGAACATATTAAAATTTCTGAATTAATGTCAATTACGCCCAGCGTTATAGCTGCAAAGCCAGTAGACTATGTGAATCTTTATTACCTTGAATCTTATTCTTTAGTAAAATTTATCATAACAAAACACGGGAGGAATAACTTTTCCCGTTTTTTATCATACTTAAAGAAAGGCAATAGTATTGAAAGTGCTTTGGGAAAAGTATATCTGGATTACCGTGATTTTGACAAGTTAGCTGTCTTATGGAAGAAATACTATCAAAAGTAAGAAAAATTCATTTAATTGGCATTGGTGGCGTCGGCATGAGTGGTCTGGCCCTGCTTTTAAATGACCGACAATTTGTAGTTTCCGGTTCAGATATCAAAGATTCAGCCAATACTCATCTCTTGGTCGAGGAGGGTATCAAAGTTTTTATCGGTCATGACTCTGCTAATATTACATCTGAGATTGATTTGATTGTTCACTCCTCAGCTATTAAGAGCGATAATCCCGAACTTATTGAAGCTAGAAGTAAGAGCATTGATGTTATTAAAAGAGGTAAACTGCTTGCTTTTTTATGTAAAAAAAATAAGACCATAGCTGTGTCCGGTAGCCACGGCAAGACAACTACGACCTCACTTTTAGCCTATGCTTTAAGTTTTTTAGGTTGTAAGCCAGCAGTATTTTTAGGCGGTTTGCCTTTAAATTATTCCCGGGGAGCCTGGTGGGGTGATGACTATTTTGTGGTTGAAACCGATGAGAGTGACGGAAGTTTTCTCGATTTTGACCCTTGGATTTCAATTATTACTAATATTGATAAAGAGCATCTAGACTACTACAAAACTTTCCAGAATCTAGAGGAAAGTTTCTTATCTTTTGGCCGGCAAACAAAAAAAATGGTATTTGGCTGCTGTGATTATCCTAATCTGGAAAAAATAGTTAAAGAGGTTTCCGGTATCAGTTATGGTTTAGGAGAGGAGAATACGGTAAGGGCTATGAATTTCTCAGTTTGGGAAAAGGGTAGTTGTTTTGACCTATACATAAATAAGGAGTACGTATTAAAAGTAAAATTGCCTCTCTTGGGAAAACATAACTGCTTGAATGCTTTAGCGGTTTTTGCTGTTTTAAATTATCTTGGCCTGGATTTAGAGAAGGCAAATCAATCTTTAGCTGACTTTAAAGGAACCAAGAGACGTTTTCAGATAAAGGAAGAATTTGACGGTATAACTTTTATTGATGACTACGCTCATCATCCCACGGAGATAAGGGCAGTCATTTCGGCAGCAAAACTGCTTAAACCAAAGCGTCTATTTGTTATTGTCCAGCCGCATCGTTTTTCCCGAATTCAACTATTAAAAAAAGATTTCGCTAATTGTTTTACTGGTGCTGATTTAGTGGTGATAAGTGATATCTACGCAGCCAGTGAAACTAAGCCGAAAGGAATTGATGCTAATCAGCTTTTTAAAGAGGCAAATAAGCATTTTTCTGGTAAAATAGAATATATCCCTAAAGAAAACCTAAAGAAAATACTGCCAACCTACTTTAAGGCCGGTGATGTTGTCTTAGCCTTGGGAGCCGGTGATATTAATATGGTTATGGAGAAAGTAATTGATGAGTTTAAAAAAGATAGAATTATCAAAACAAGTTGAACTGGCAAAACTGACAGCAATTAAGATTGGCGGTAGGGCAAAACTCCTTTTTAAGGCCCACACTATTGACGATCTCCTTTCAGTGCTAAGTGATTTCAATAGTGATGTTTATATATTGGGCGGAGGGTCAAACTTACTGATTAGTGACGGGCTTATTGAAAAGGTAATATTGCAGCTTGGTCAGGAGTTTTCTTCTATTTCGCGGGAGAAAGATTATCTGCAAGTTGGTTCAGCCGTTAAGCTGAGTGTGCTTATAAATTACTGCCTTAAAAATGGTATAGCTGGTTTTGAATATTTAGCCGGTATTCCGGCTTCCTTAGGCGGCTTACTTTACATGAATGCCTCAGCTTTTAATAAGAGTATATCCGATAATTTAATTGATTTAAGTGTTGTCGATGAAAATGGCAGGATAAAAACCCTTAAAAAGTCCGAGATAACTTTCACTTACCGGTCTTCGTCTTTAAAGAATCAAATCATTTTGAAGGCTAGATTTAAATTGCGTCATGAAGCCGGTATATATAAAAAAATAAATTTATACTTAAAGCGAAGAATAAGTACCCAGGATTTTAAGTTTCCCAGTCTTGGCTGTATTTTTAAAAATCCTCCCGAGTTAAAAGCCGGAAAACTCATAGATTCATGCGGGCTCAAAGGTAAGATTAAGGGCCAGGCTCAAGTTTCCGGCAAACATGCAAATTTTATTATTAATCTTGGCAAAGCCAACTATGCTGATGTTGATTACCTCATGTCTTTGATTAAAGACAAAGTTTATAAAAAATATAATCTTCTCTTAAAAGAGGAGATTATACGCTGGACTTAATTAAATTTAAAATAAATGCCCGACTTAAAAAATATTAAAATTGGTATATTTGCCGGTGGAGTCTCCTCAGAGCGGGAAATCTCTTTAGAGTCGGCTAAGAATGTTTGGCGGACGCTTAAGGGTCAGGGATATAAGGTTTTATTTATTGATATAGCAACTACTTCTAAAGATTATATCCAAACCCTAGTTAAAAATTACTCCTTAGACCTTGTTTTTATTGCTTTGCATGGGGAATTTGGCGAAGACGGTCAGATACAGCAAATTCTAGAAGATAACAATATTGCTTACATAGGTTCTAAGCCAAAAGCCAGCCACTTGGCAATGGATAAAATCTTGGCTAAGAAAGTTTTTCTTAAAAATAATATTCCTACACCAGGATTTAAAGTCTCCTCTGACATAAATTCCTTACCAGAAGATATAAAATTTCCTCTAGTCATAAAACCATATAAATCAGGCTCTAGCTTAGGTATTTCTATTGTTGATAAGAGCGCTGGATTGCTTAAAGCCTTAAAATGTGCTTTTAGTTGTCAGGATAAGGTGATTATTGAAGACTATATAGAGGGACGTGAATTGACAGTAGGTATATTAGATAATAAAGCTTTAAGCGTAGTCGAAATTATCCCCAAGTCAGGTTATTATGATTTTAAGGCTAAGTATTCTGATGGTATGAGTCAATTTATTGCTCCGGCTAAATTAAGCGAATCTGTTTACCGGCAGTGTCAGGACTTAGCTCTTAGGAGTCATCAGGTTTTAGGCTGTAGGCATTTTTCAAGAGTAGACTTACGTCTTTTAAAAAATAAGGACCCTTTCATTTTGGAGATAAACTCTATACCGGGATTAACATCACATAGTCTCCTTCCGCTTTCGGCTGGAGCTTCGGGTTTAAGTTTTTCTGATCTTTTAATTAAGATGATTGAATTAGCAGTATATGAGAAAGAAGCGGCGCAAAAAGCCTAAACCTCAAAAATTTAAAATAAATTTTAAAGGCGTTAAAATATCCATTTTAACTCTGCTTATACTCTTATTTTTCTCATTCTTGGCTTATCTTGTTTATACCTCAGATGCCTTTAAGATCAGCCAAGAGACAGTAAAAGCAAACACTGCTTTAAGCCAAGCAGTAGAGAATTCACTGGTTGATAAGACCTTGTTTAGTATCGACCCAGGCCTTATTTCAAAAAGGATATTAAAAAACCATCCCGAGTATAAGTCAGTATCAATAAAGAAAATTTTTCCTTCTACTGTTAAAATTCTTGTTGAAAAGAGGATAGTTTTTGCCCAAATAAAAACAAAATTATTTTATCCGATTGACCGGGAGGCAATTATTCTTGATTCCGGTAAGTCAAAGCCTATGGATGAGATAATACCCATAGACTTTAGTAGCTATCGTAGGCGTCTGTCTAAAGGCAGTCGTGTTGATGACCAACGTCTAAGATTAGGCTTTGAGTTAATCGATGCTTTAATGAGCGAGAGTTTTCTTAGTAATTTTAAGGTTGAGCTGATAGATATCAATAATCTTCAAGGTTCTTACTTTATTGCTAAAAATTTTGAAAGCAATTCAGGAGAGGAACATTATTTTGAAAAAATCAAGATAATCGTTGGCCAGGACGACTATAGGAAAAAAATCCAAATTCTTAAGCGGATAATAAATGATGACCTGCGTGATAAATTGGAGCTGGTTAAGTATATTGATTTAAGGCATGATAAAGTATACGTGGGGTTTAAGCGGTGAAGAGTGTCTGTTCCATTGTTACTAATGAGGAAAAAACTTATCTTGCCTTTGCAAATATTAAAGGCAAGAATCCAGTGCTTTTTAAAGAAAAAGAACTTTCCCTGGGGTGTTCTGACGGGGATATAATATCTTTTTTAAGAGTCAACTCAGATTATCTCAAAAAAAATATAATTGAGGCTGAGAAAAAAAATTCATTCCATGTAGAAACAGTCTACCTACAGCTTCCCTGGGATATGGTTTGCGCCAAGTCTGTAGAAGACATAATACCATTTAAGAAATCAAAGAAAATAAGGATAAGCGATATTAGGGAAGCTAAGAAGTTATTAGAGGATAAGTATTTAAATTGGGATGACCACTGTCTTCATAATATAGTTAATTTTTATAAATTAAATGATCAGTTTTATCAAAAAGCGCCTTTAGGCGTGCTAGCAAGAAAAATCGTCCTAAATTCAGTCTTAATCTGGATAAAAGACAAGATATACTGGGAGGCAGAGGAGATTTTCGATAGTATGGATAAAAACTTTGGTGGTTTTATAGCTCCGCAAATCTGCAGTTATTTTTCAGTTTTTTCTAAACGGCAGGAATCAACAGTTGTTATTAATCTCGATTATTCAAGATCATATTTTGTCGCTAGTTCTGAGAAAGGCTTCTATTTTGGCCGCGAATTTAGTTTTAGCATAAAAAAAATAGTCGATGAATTAGCAAAAAGATTTATGATTGATTTTTCTTTAGCTTCAGAAGTATTTTCACGTTATATAACTTTTAAAGAGATACCTTACTTTAAGGAAATAACAATTAAAAAGAAAGATTCCTACTTAAGCGTAAGCATACAGAGCCTAAACTCTTTTGTCAGGGACTTTATTAAAGGTAATATAAGTGATATTACAAATCAAATAAAAGAGGAGTTAAATTACAGCGACATGAAGGTCTCCTTCTTGGGAAAGCTTTCGACTAAAGAAGGCTTTAACTCGTTTTTAAAGGATTTCCTCCCCGTAAGCTTAAGTAATTCCACTACTTTGCCCCAGGCTGGGTCATCGAGTTTTGGTTGTCTTAAGTATGGGGTTAATCGAACCCTAGATAACATTTATGGCTTCGATGCAAGCCTGCTAGAGAAAGTTTTTAAAACTTATAAAGAGTATTTTTAATAAATAACTACATTTTACTTATTTTGGTGAAAAATAACTGTGGATAAAGAAGCTATATATGACGATTTTCTAAAGAGCCTTCGCGTGGCCTTAACGAATACTTCAGTTTATTTTAAGGAACATCCTCTATTTCTGAAGGCTATTGGCGAGCTTAAAGCTAACACCGATAAGCTTCTGGTGATTTCTGATAAAATTCTTATTGGAATTACAAAGGAGGCTATTTTAATCGGTGAAGACCAGGTTAAAGATTCAAACCTTACCAAAAATTTAGCCGATTTTTTCCACCTCCGCAAAATTAAAAGCCTGGAGATTAAAAAGAATGTCACAGTCGAAGATTTAATCGTATGTCTGTCTTCAGTAAATATATCTCCCTCGAAAATTGCCATCCAGGGAGGAGTCGCAAATATTATAAAAAAAGTAGGAGTTTTAAATATTGTTATTTCCGATCTTGACTACTCTCAATTGCTTCAAGCCGATGGCACCGAATATAAGGATATGTGGATGTTTTTATTAGGAGACAGTCTAAAATCAGATAACTCTAATCGGATAAAAGAATTAGCGGATAATTTTGAGAAAGTTTTAAAGAAAATGAAACTAGAGGAATTGTTGAACGACAAGGAAGTCGGTATCTTGATAAATAACTTCTTTGCCTATTTAAAGAAAATTGACAAGGAGCGCTTTTTAAGTTGTGCCCAAGACTTAACAAAAGTTATTCTCAAAGCTAAAGCCTTACCTAAAAAGGAAAACTTAGAGTTGATAAAATCAATTTTTGGACATATAGAACCAGAGGACATATCAGAGATTCTTGCTAAAATAATTGAAGGTAATGATAATATCGATGATGTTAATTTTAGCTTATTTTCCACGCTTTTTGGTAGTAAAGAACACAGTAAAATTGCTTCAAATTTAGCTAAGAACTTTGATGCCAAAGGGTTTTTAGGGAAAAATCCTCAGACAATCATAAGAATGCGCGAGTTGTTTTCGATGGAGGGAAATCCTTTTATTGTTGAGATTTATCGCAAGAATCTCTCTTTTCTTATAGATGGTGTAAGGTTTGGTAAAGGTTTTAATTTTGATAAGAATATATTAAAGAGAAATTATCAATTGGTTCTTTTAGATTTATTTAATTTAGAATTTAACAATAACGAGGTTTTGGCTATACTTGATGTAATTTTAGCCAGGCTTAAGGAATCCCTTAATGAAAATGATTTAAAGTTTGTTAAGGATTTTATAGAGCTAGTACATAATAAAAATAACAATTCAGCCAAAGAGAACGAGTATTTTAAAGCCATTCAGGAAAAAATCTCAGGATTTGTTGAACAAGCAGTATTTGCTAAGGATTCTTTAGCCAATCTTGAGTGGTTTATTGGTTTAATGACTAGCAGTACCCAGGATTATAAATTTTACTTGGAGAAAATATTCAAAGAAGAAAAAATCAGTTCAACGACTCTAAAGCTATTTTTTAAATTCTTTCCTGATAAAATAAGTAGTTTCTATGCATCTTTAGAAAGAGAGTCTTTTAACGTTGATTTTCTTAAAAAAATAATGAATTCTCTGGTGGGTATAAAAAAAGAAATTTGCCTAGACATATTTAAACGTATTTACAATATTTCCAATAACTATCTAAGATTAGAAGTATTAAAGCGGATGCACAATTTAGCTTTGGTTGATGCGGCGTTCTTAGCCTCTATTATCAAAAAAGAAAACTTTTTCCAGCGTAAAGCAGCTCTCATGGCTTTAGTTAATAATCCTGAAAGTAGAAAGAAAATTGCCGGAGAGCTTTTAGCGATAACCAATCCTTTTGGTATTCGTACTAAAACCATTTGCGAAAATCTTCACCTTATAAATGAAGTACCTTTTAAAGAGGCACAGCCCTATTTAACAGCTCTTACTAAATATCGATTTTTTTGGAATAGAACAATTAGGAAAATAGCCGGAAATATTATTAACGAAATAGAGAGCATGATCAAACCAAACTAGAACCTTAAAGATGGAAAATAACATAGTCGAAGTATTTTTAAAACAGTTCATGGTGGCTTGGCAGATGGCCAGGATTTATGAGTTAGAACATCCCAAGTTTAAAACCGCTTTAGAAGAACTTTATGCCACCTTAACTTCTATTTTCAATGACCGCCAGGAGCTGGTAATTGGAATTTTTTCCGATGAACTTTCAAGCGGAGAGGATATATTCTTTGATTTAAGCAGAAAAGTTATTGCCTCAATAGATTATTTAACTAATGTGGGCATCGAAAGGCTGGCTTTTATGAGTGGCATATCAAAGGAGGAACTTATAAAGTTTTTTTCCTTTCTTATGACTCCCATAGATAAAATTCCCGGAAATCCACAGGATTACCTTAAGAGTACCGGTATTGAAAATATTGTAATTGGAAAGTTAAAAGCTCAACGTGCTACTGATAAGACTAATAAATCAGAGGCTGCCTTGAAGGCAAACCAGTACGAAGCCTGCTTAGAGAATGTTGCCCAATCAATGGAGGCACTTATAAACAACGATATTGTTGACACCCTGCGTTTAGGGTTCATTTCTCACAAAGCCATGGATAGTCTTATTGGCGATCATAAGATATTTTTAGAATTGGTAAAAGTAAAAGGACATGATATCTCAACTTTTATGCACCTTCTTAATGTATGTATCTTGTCGATGTTTTTCTCCTATAAGCTTGGTTTTTCCAAAGAAGATTGTTTAAATATAGGTATAAGTGGTTTATTTCATGATATTGGCAAACTCCTGATTTCTAAAAAAATTCTTACAAAGCCAGGAGGTTTAAACGATGAAGAGTTCTCAAAAATGCAAAGTCATACTATTTTAGGTTCAGAAAGACTGCTTTCTCATCATGATGTTATGACGGTCTTGCCGAGTGTAGTTGCCTTTGAGCATCATCTGCGCTGGGGTGGGGGAGGATATCCAAAAACACTATCTCCCAGGACACCGCACATAGCTTCTCAGATAATTACAATTTGTGATGCCTATGATGCTTTCTCGCAAAGGAGAACTTATAAATCTGATTACCCTTCGGAGACTATTCATAGAATAATGACAACCGATAAGGCTCATAGGTACTCTCCTGAATTGCTGGATATATTTTTTAAGATAGTCGGAGTATGGCCAAAAGGAACAATTGTTATGTTGGAAGATCAAAGGGTAGCAATTGTAAGAGAAGTAAATGAAGCCAATATTTTTTCACCAAAAGTAGAAATTGTTTCTGGCAATTCAAAAGAGATGGTAGATTTAAATGAAAAAAAGGAAGTTAAGATTCATCGCTCGCTCAACTCTCTTGCCGAGGGAGAAAAGTATTTGGAATTTATATAACCTTAACAAAAGTCATGATCAAACCAAAAAATATTCACATTCTTCATATTTCTGAATTTGGTGGGCACAGTAAAGCTGCTCAAAATATAAAAGAAGCTCTTATTTTCAAGAGGCCGGATTTAGAGGTAAAGAGTCTTAACGGTCTGGGATATTTTTATCCCCGGGGTGAAAAAATGATCGATTTTATTTATACCGCAACCATTAAGCACTTTCCTCATCTATGGGGGCAGGCCTATGACCGGAAAAAAGTTAAAAAAGCCTTAACACCCTATCAAACATTTTTTAACCGCATCGCTTTTAGAAAATTGAAAAAACTTATAACAAGTGAAAATCCTTCTTGTTTTGTGGCAACCCAAGCTTTTCCTTGTGGAGTGGTCGCTGATTATAAGGAAATTAAGGGCTTAAATATTCCTTTGGTCGCTGTTGTAACCGATTATCACCCACATCGTTTCTGGGCCCACAAGCAGGTAGATAGGTATATTGTTGCCTGTCAGGAGGCCAAAGATGTCTTAAAATCCCAAGGGGTTAGCGAGGAAAAGGTAAAAATTCTTGGCATACCAATATCGGTTAATTTCTTAACTGCCTATCCTAAACATCAGACTAGTGAGGAATTGGGATTTCGCAAAGACTTGCCATCAATACTTTTGATGGGCGGCGGTCTTGGTCTTGGCCCCTTAAAAATTATTGCTAAGGAATTAGATCAACTGTCTTCTGATTTTCAGATGATTGTTGTTTGTGGACTAAACAAGAGTTTGCATAATTGGTTCCTTAGAAAAAAGGATAAATTTAAGAAGCCAATATTTGTTTTTGGTTATACCGAGCACATACATAAGATAATGGATTATTCTGATATAATCGTTACTAAGGGTGGAGGAATTACGATTTCTGAAGCTTTGGCTAAAGGCTTATGTATAGTCGTTACCAATCCGATACCCGGGCAAGAGGAGAGAAATGTCAAATACTTACTTAAAGAGAAAGCTATTCTTGAGGCTGATCATCCGGAAATGACAGCCTCTATTGTTAACAAACTCTTAACCAATCAGAAGAATTTATATGCTTTGCGTGAGCGGGCTAAAGAAATATCTTTTATTGACTCTTCCTTGCGTATAGTGGATATAATTTGTGAGGTATTAAGCTAAGAGGCGTTATTGACGATTGAGTGCTTAAATGTATTACACTTTTTTACTGGCAAAATTCTTAGCATCATCATTGCCGCGATCCGGGGCTTACGCAGTAGCAAAATTTTTTGCTCTGATTCACTACTGCTTTTCTTCTAAAGATAGAGAGGCTGTTCGTTTTAATCTTTCATTTATCTTAAGTGATCCCCAGGAAATTAAAAAATACTCAAAGCAAGTATTTATTAATTTTGCCTATTACTTGACTGATTTTTTTAGATATTCGAAACTAAACCATAAATTTATAAAAAAATACGTAAAAGTCAGCGGCCTGGAGCACTTACAGTGGGCAAAGTCTCAAAATATGCCGACGATCTGTCTCAGTGCTCATTTAGGCAATTATGAGTTAGCCGGAGCAGTCTCATCTCTCCTAGGCTATCCAGTTGCTGCTGTAGCCCTGACTCATAAGGATAAGCGGGCAAACGAGTTGTTTGATAAACAGCGACGGAGGGTGGGCATGAAAGTCATTGCTCCCGGTAACACCA
>CAJXAF010000040.1 GCA_913050175.1 uncultured bacterium | reverse complement strand
TTCTGTGATTTTTTATTCTCTGTTTTTAACAATCATCTTGCAGCAACATCTTATTGTTTTATTATACTACAAGAAAGACCTTTTAAAGCTCTTTTTGTGGCGAGCAGATTCAATCTCCTTCACAACCGATATTATCTCTTAAGAATAGTTCACTACCGTTTTTCTATATCTACAATTGGCTCTCCGAATTTAGTTACTTTCTTGATAGCTAATAGCTTGTCTAACCTGCTGTCATATATGTAGACTTTCCCGGTATTTTTTTCAAAAAATGCAACCCCTCCAAAAGTAGAAAAAACCTCAACATCTTCAAAATCTGATTCTTTAGAATGGCTTTTACCAATAAAGAAAGCACCCCCAAGAAAAACTACAACAAGGAAAATAAGTACTGACTTTTTCATCTTACTGCCTCCCCCCTTTTTTTATGATTTGCCTACCATGATTTTCTTATGTTTTAATCGTGCTGTAAAGCAGAATTTATGTTGGAAGTTATAAAAAATGGCGGCGAGTGGACTTGAACCACCGACAAAACGGGTATGAGCCGTTTGCTCTACCAGCCTGAGCTACGCCGCCAAAAAATCACCTAAATTATACCATTGCTCCTAGAAAAATCTATAGCTAAATAAAACAGATTGGGTAGTTATTATTTGTCGGATTTTAGCGGTAAGATTAAATGGCGGGGTCGATGGGATTTGAACCCACGATCACCTGCGTGACAGGCAGGGGACTTAAGCCAGGCTAATCGACGACCCCGGAATTGAAATTTAAATTTTATATCAATTATTTCTTTTGTCAACTTCTTTATAAAAATATGGGCGATACAGGACTTGAACCTGTGACCCCTACCATGTCAAGGTAGTACTCTAGCCAACTGAGCTAATCGCCCAAGACTCTTCTTTAGACTGGGCTTTATTCCAATGAGCATGCCGGGGGCGGGACTCGAACCCGCACGCCCCTTACGGAACAACAGATTTTAAGTCTGTGTTGTCTGCCAATTCCAACACCCCGGCTAGTTTGCCAAGAACTTTTTTTCGCCTCTCCTCTACCTTGCATTCTGATAGATAGTTTATAAAAGGCGTGGGCCGGATTCGAACCGGCGCATAGCGATTTTGCAGACCGCTGCCTTACCACTTGGCTACCACGCCAATGGAGATCACCTCTTAGCATGCATCGCTAAATTTGTTGTGTTAAAGAACTCTTATTTCCCGTTGCCTATGATTATTTTACCTTCTTCAATTTCCCGCAAAGCATTATCCAATCCTTTCTCTCCGGGGTGCTCTATTAAAGGTTTTTCTCCGTCGGTTAACTCAACGGCTCGCTTTGCTGCCAGAATAGCTAATTTATAAATAGAGCCTCTACTTGCCCCTAAAAGTTTTTCCAAGGGTATATTAACATCTTTCATTTTTACCTCCGATTCTATTTATAATTTCTACTATCCTCGCTAGAAATATTCCTCGCTCTAAGTGAGGCGTAGTTAGTGATGGGCTAAGATAATTTCTTTTGTTTCTTTTACAGCTTTACCGATGTTTTTATTGTTTATTACGAAATCATACTTTTTTTGAAATTGCATTTCTTCTTTAGCTAGAGCAATTCTTTTTTTCATTGTCTCTTTGCTCTCAGCCCTTTTTTTCATCCTCCGAGAAAGCTCTTGTTGGGTAGGCGCCTTTACAAAGATGGTGATTATTTTACCAGTTTTAAGATTTTTTTTCAAATACATTCCGCCTTTAACATCGATACATAACACAAGAGGCTTTTTTCTTTTTTTTGCCAAAGTGTAAAAAAGTTTTGGTGTTCCATAGTAATTATCGGATACCTTTTCGTTTTCTAAGAAAAACTTTTTTTTCTTTAAATATACAAATTCTTCTTTGGTGATGAAAAAATAATCCACACCTTCTTTTTCAGTCAGTCTTATGGGGCGAGTTGTAACAGTAACCGCCTTCATGCAGGACTCTTTTATCTGCTCATCTTCAAATAGTTTTGCCAGCAAGGTGCTTTTTCCTGCTCCGCCTGGCCCGGATAAAATAAATACGCTTGGTTTTTTCATTCTATATTTTGGGTTTGTTCTCTTATTCTTTCTAAATAGTTTTTTGCCTCCACTATTAATAAAGCCGAGGCTTTTCTCTTGGTCTTGCTTGAGGCGGCATTCAATTCACGGAGAATTTCTTGTGTTAAAAAATCAATAGACTTGCCCTTAGTAATCAATTGGGCTGCCTTGATAGTGGCATTTACTTTTTTTATATAAAAAGAAATCAAAGAAAGCTCTTCATCGATATCCTCTTTCCCGTTCTCCATTACACTTACGCTTGGTTTTGCTTTTTTTATCTTTAAGATATTGTTTTTGAGGTTGCCTAGATTAAAGAGCATTTCTCTTTGAATGGCTGCACCTTCTTTTTTCCTAAAGGCTATAAAGCTATCTAGGGTCTTGGCCAAAATTCCTAAAACAAAAGCCTGGTGCCCTTTTCTCTTTTGTTCCCAAGATATGGCCTGAGGCAGATTTAGGATATCGCTTATTGTTATGTCGGCTTTGAGCTTATATTTTTTAGCTAAAGCTTTTGCCTGACTTATATATTTAGCAACAGTTTCCTCATCAATTAAAACTTTTTTCTTTTTCTGTTCCTCTAAAAAAATAAATACTTCTATCTTTCCTCTACTTACTCTTTTTTTAATTTGCCGCTTTATTCCCTCCTCCAACAAAATATCCTCTGCTGATAAATTGCGTACATTGATATCTAGATATTTAAAATTGAAAGAGCGCATTACAATCTGGACAGAAAAAGACTTGCCCGTCTTATGCACTGCTGCGTATCCGGTCATTGACTTCATATATCTAGCCTTTTAAATTTATTTCCAAACAGTTTTTTCAAAATTATCAAAAGTCTTTTTCTGACAGGGATAAAGCTCGCAAACTATATCACTGGGTTCAAACCAAAGCTTTATTTCCCGCTCAGCTTCACCTACATCGCTTGAGGCATGAATAACATTCTCAAACAAACCAACAGTAAGAATTCTGCCATAGGCACCGCGAATACTGACTGGGTCTGCCTCTTCCGGATTAGTGGCACCAGCTATTTTTCTAACTTTTGTTATAGCCTCTTCACCAGAGTAAACCAAAGCCATTACCCGGTTTTCTCCATGCAGCTCTCCGGTTATATATTGACTTAATTCAGGATAAAATGGCTCATTTTTTAAGTGCTGATAGTGTTTATCCGCCAATTTTCTATCGACAGCTATAACCTTAGCGGCAATGATTTTTAATTTAGCTTCTGCCAGCCTGGTTAAAATATTACCGGTAAGAGATTTTTTTAACCCGTCAGGTTTGACGATAACTAAAGTTGCTTCGTTGGCCATCGTGGTCCTCCATTTAATACACTTATTTACCTATTTACTTTTTAACCGCTTTATGATTCGTTCCAGGTCTTTTAAGCTATAGTATTCAATTACCAGCTTTCCTCTATTATTTTTTCGGTTATATATCTTAACCTTGCTGCCAAGAGCCTTTTGAAGCTTTTCTTCAACTTCAACTACAAAAGGATCAATAGCTTTCTTACGCCTTGATTTAAGACGGGCTTTTTTCTCAATCTCTCTGACAGAAAGCCCTTCCTTAATTATTTGTTGAAAAAGTTTTTCCTGGTCAGTTGGTCTTTCAACGCCTAAAATAGTACGAGCTTGAGTTCTGGTAATAACTCCTTCCCTAAGAGCTTTTTGTATCTTAACAGGTAATTTCAATAATCGCAAGGAGTTTACCACCGTGGTCTTATCTTTACTTACAAATTGGGCTACTTGGGCTAAGGAAAAAGAAAATTCAGCGATAAGACGGCTCAAAGCCTGGGCTTCTTCAATGGGATTTAAATCTTTACGCTGGAGGTTTTCAACAATAGCAAGAATAAAGGCATCTTTGTCGTTAACATCTTTTATTATTGTTGGTATCTCCTTGAGCCCCAATGACTTAGATGCTAAGTACCTTCTTTCTCCGGCAACAATTTCAAAGCCCCCTTCTTTATTTTTGCGCACAACTATTGGCTGGATAAACCCTTTCTCTTTTATTGATTGAGCCAGTTCCTTCAATTCTTCTTGATTTACTTCCTGCCTTGGCTGAACTTTAGCTGGTGAGATTTTATTTATCGGTAAGTATTGAAATTCTTTTGGCAAAAGGCTCTCTGTTTTTTTAGGAATCAATGCTTCTAAACCTTTGCCCAAAACTCTTCTCTCCATTATCTTCCTCCTTAGACTAATTGCTTATTATCAATTTTGCTTTGAGCTCCTAAAAGCTCTTGAGACAAAGTTAAGTAAGCTTTTGCCCCAACACAATTACGGTCATAAAAACTTATCGGCTTGCCAAAGCTTGGTGCTTCAGCCAATTTTACATTGCGAGGTATTATAATATTAAAGACTTTTTCCTGGAAAAAATTCCTAACCTCTTCTATCACCTGAAGAGTAAGCCTGGTTCTGAAATCAGCCATAACCAATAAAACTCCTTCTATTTCTAAAGCTGGATTTAGATTTTCTCTGATTAACTCAACAGTATTGACCAGTTTGGAAACTCCTTCCAAAGCATAGTACTCACACTGTATGGGTATGATCAACTTATCAGATGCTGCTAAAACATTCACTGTGAGCAAACCTAAGGATGGCGGAGCGTCAATAATAACATAATCAAATTCTCCCTTTAATTCCTGGAGCTTTTCAGCCAATTGTAGCTCTCGATTCTCAATATTAACCAGCTCAACCTCTCCACCGGTTAAAGAAATATCAGAAGGGATTATAGATAACTGGGGCCACTTGGTAGGATAAATACTTTCGCTTACCTTGGCTTTTTCAGTAATAATATCATATATGGAATTTTTACCTTCTGCTTGGAAACCAAGTCCTGAAGTAGCGTTGCCCTGTGGATCCATGTCAATAAGCAGTGTCTTCTTTCCTGCAAGCCCTAAGCAAGCACTGAGATTAACTGCTGTTGTAGTCTTGGCAGTTCCGCCTTTCTGATTACAGATACCAATTATACTTGTCATTTGTTTTATGCGTTTTCACGTGAAAATGAGGTCTTCGTTGCTAAGTATGTCCTTAGCGTTTTCACGTGAAAATGGTACTTTCCCTTTGAGCGTTTTCACGTGAAAATATACTGCTAATATATTAATTTTATATTAAATTTATAAGATTGCAAGTTTTTTCGCTAATTCCCAGATAAAACCTTCTGATTCTGCGTTTTCACGTGAAAATGGTACTTTCCCCTTGACGTTTTCACGTGAAAATGGGGGGGGTCTTTGCAAGAAGTGTTAATTAAGCCTTGGCTGGAGTAGTGTTCTTGGCTTTAGCTAATTTAGCTTGAAAGGTTATAGTAAAGATGTTTTGAGTAAACCAGTAGAGGACTAAAGCAGAGGGGAAGTTATAGAAAATAAATCCGATAAAAACCGTCATAAACAACCCCATTGACTTCTGCTGTTGAGATCCGGTAGCTGAGGCAGGGGAGGATACCTTTTGTTGAATAAAGCCTAAAATCATTACCAGAATTGGTAAAAGATTAAAGTAATTAGTGTTTAGGATCGGTATAGTAAAAGGGAGTTGATAGAGGTGGTCGGGCTGCGATAAATCACTTATCCAAAGAAAATTTGCCCCTTTTAAAGCAAACAAGCGAAAAATTACCTGGTATAAAGCCATAAAAACCGGCAGTTGGAAGAACAAAGGCAAGCATCCGCTAGCTGGGTTAATTTTATGCTTTCGGTAAAATTCAATACTCTCTTTCTGGAGTTTTTCAGGGCTATCCTTGTGTTTTACCTTTAGGGCCTCCAACTCTGGCTGAAGCTGTTGGATTTTTCTCATTGCCTTCATGCTCTTAGCAGTAAAAGGGTATAAGCACAAGTAAGTTAATGAGGAAAAGAAAATAATACTTAGGCCCCAGTTTTTAGTAAAAGAGAAGAAGAAGTAGAGGACTTTGGTCATAAACACGCCAATGAGATGGAAGAAGCCAAAGTATATAACTTCTTGTAGCTCAAAAGGTTGTAAGTATTTTTCTGCCTGAGGCCCAAGATAGACAAGCGTCTCTTTATCTGGTTGAGGTAGTTTTAAAATGATCTTGGTTTTAGGTCCGCGGGCGTTTTCATCTTTAGGGATGTACTGGGCTTTCTCCCATTTTATATCATATGAGCCCTTTAAAAGAGAGATGCAGTAGTACCTTCCCCGGGCACCGGCAAATTCCACATTGGTAAGACTGCCTTCCTGGATGCCTTTGCCGGCTAAGCCAAGCATGCGATTACTAAAATATTTCCTCTCTATTGCCCGGCCCTGATTATAAAAAAGTTCCTGATATCGCTGATCTAACATATCTTCATCCAAATAGTTAGAAAAGACTTCCATTGTTTTACCCTTCTCTGAACCAAGAATAATTCTTAGAAGATTATCCTCGAAAACAAACTCTTTTTTCCCCGCCCCGGGTGCATTAAAAATAATTCTGTCTTCGGTAATTTGGGCTGAAAACTGGGTGCTTATTTGGCTGGGAATCACTCCGATATTTTTAAAAGAAAGGGGTTTTTTGTCAGAATTAGCAACCAGCTCTTTTATATAACCACCTGTGGGGGAATATGTTATGAGAAAGTTTCCTATGCGGGCCTCTTTGAGCTCGATTGGCTCTTCCTCAATGACCGCCTCTTGCTCTAGAGCGGTAGTGGAGGAGTCAGTTTTTTTGACAGCACCACTACTCTTGCTTTCCTGGGGTGCCTGGATGACCTCATTTTTCTTAGGCAAAATATAAGACCAAATAAGCAAGAAAACAAAAGATATAGCAAAAGCTTGAAATAATTTTTTTTCCATAATTATCTAAGTGGATCGTATCCGCCCTTAGCAAAGGGATGACATCTAAAGATTCTTTTAACAGTAAGTTTAAGGGCTAAGAAAAATGAAAGGCTTTCAAAGGCTTCCCGGGCGTAGTTCGAACATGACGGCGTATAAATACAGTGCTTAGGTAAAGCTGAAAAGAGGCGTTGATATAACTTGAGTAGAAAAAGAACGCTTTTCTTCATTTGGTGAGTTTGTGTCTACCTTTTTTCCTTCGGCGTTGCAATATTTTCTTGCCACCGGCTGACTCCATTCTCGCTCTGAACCCGTGTTTTCTCTTGCCTTTTAAATTTGTTGGCGTTTTAAGACCCTTTTTCACCTTAGAAACCCTCCTTAAATAAGATTATATTTAGATGGTCAAGTTTAGATGAAATTGTAGCATATATGCACCCTCTGTCAATAATAAAAATACTTAAGTGTCGTTACTATTAGTTTTATTAAGGTTTTGGGCCGCAAAATTTATTGCAAAGAAAAAATATTGCGGTATAATTGATTTCGCTTTCATGATGCTCTTCTTTTTTTTCAACAAAAGCATTTTGCAAATGATCTGTTTGTTGCTAAAAATTTATCTTTTGTTATTTTAACAATTGTCGTTTTCTATGAGGGTGATGGCTGAAAATAGTTTGATTTTATTAAATATTTTACGCTTTGCACCTGTGTGAATAACCTGTGAATTGTGTGAATTTTGCAAACTATGGCTGAAGGTATCTGGCACAACTGTAAAGAAAAACTTAAGAATACACTGGGCGAAACTTCTTTTGACACCTGGATTGCTCCTTTGAATCCTAAGAAGTCGGGAAACTCTTTAACCCTGGAGGCTCCGGATAATTTTTTTAAAAGCTGGGTTGAAACCAACTACCTGCCTCAAATAAAACAAGCCCTTGAATCATTGGGCCAGAAGGAAATTGAGATTTCTTTTGCTGTTAACCCTAATCTCCTTAAACGAAAAACAAATAAAATTTTTAAGACCATACAAAAAACTTTTCGCGAGGAACCATTGGACTCCCTTCGTTTAAACCCCCGGTTTACTTTTGATAATTTTATCGTCGGTTCATCAAACCGCATGGCTCATGCTGCTTCTTTAGCTGTTGCCAACGCTCCGGGCAAATCATACAACCCTCTCTTTTTATATGGAGGAGTGGGCCTAGGCAAAACCCATGCTATGCAAGCCATAGCCCATCAAAGTTTGCTTAAGGACCCCGATCTAAAGGTAAAATACATCTCTTCTGAAAAATTTACCAACGAGCTTATTTTTTCAATTCGCAATCGGTCTACCGAGAAGTTTCGTCATAAGTACCGGGATATAGACTTATTGCTGATTGATGACATCCAGTTTTTAGCCGGCAAGGAAGCGGCCCAGGAGGAATTTTTCCATACTTTTAATGTGCTTTACGACTACCACAAACAAATTGTGGTTTCCTCAGACCGCCCCCCAAAAGAAATAGCCCGTCTGGAGGAAAGATTGGTTTCAAGGTTTAATTGGGGTTTGGTTGTTGATATCCAGCTCCCTGATTTTGAAACCCGGGTGGCTATTTTACAGAAGAAACTAGAGAAAGACCCGATTAAAATTGAATCTGAGGTTATTTATTTTATTGCTAAAAATATTACCACCAACATTAGAGAATTAGAGGGGGCTTTGGTCAGAATTATAGCTTACTCTTTGATTGAAAACAAACCCATTACCTTATCTTTGGCTAAAGAAATTTTAAAAGATATGGTTAAGGAAATATACAAAGCTATAACTCCTCTAGGGATACTAGAAAGAGTAGCCGAGCACTTCAGTCTCACAAAAGATGAACTTAAAAAGAGTAAGAGGAGCAAGGCTTTGGTGCTCCCTAGGCAGATTGCTATGTATTTAATAAGGGAGTTAACCGAACTTTCTTTTCCGGAGATTGGTTTGGTTTTTGGTGCTAAACATCACACAACTATTCTTTACGCGGTTAAAAAAATACGGACTGATTTAAAGAAGAGTAGTAAACTTAAATTAACAATTGACACTCTTACACAGGAAATTAAAGGTTTTTAGACTTGTTTTTTACTTAAGAATTTGGTTGTTTTTGCTTTTGTTTTTTAGTAAAATAGCAACTTATTAACAATATTGACAACCACTACTAATACTATTACTATTTATGAATATAACTATTAATAAAGAAGTATTGCTAAACTGTCTACAAAGGGTCTTGGGACCAACAACCACAAAACAGAACTTCCCGGTTTTAAGTGGTGTATTTATTAAAACCCTAGACGGGTTAATAAAAATAACCACTACCGACCTAGATATAACTATAACAACCCAAGAAAAAGTTCAAGTAAATCAAAGTGGTGAGTTTCTTGTTCCCATGAAAAGGTTTTTTTCTATTATTAAAGAACTACCAGATGGCGAAATCACCATAGAAAAGACTAAAAATAACCTTTTAATAAACTGTGGAAAAGTTGAATTCAAGATCACAACTCTAAATTCAGCTGAATACCCCCAAGTCCAGGAACCGCAAAAGGTCAGCTTAATTAAGCTAAACTGCCAGACCCTAGAAGAGATGATAAGATCAACCTCTTTTTGCGTGGGCCTTGATGATACTAATTATGTATTAAACGGTATTTTGTTCGAAATCGAAAAAGATCTAATAAAGATTGTTTCTACTGACGGGAAAAGACTTGCCTTTATTAAGAGGAAATTACCTCCCAACCAGCCAGAGATAGCCAGTAAGATATCTTTTATATTACCCATTAAAACAGTCAACGAGGTTTACCGCTTAATAAAAGAGAGTAACGATGAGTTACTTTTGTCAGTGGAGGAGAATAGGGTCGGCTTAGATTTAAGAAACACTCTTTTAATTGCCAGACCAATAGAAGGGGAATTTCCTGACTATTCTCAATATATACCAACTAAAGGAAAAGACAGGCTAACAGTAAACAGGAAAGACATGTTAACCTCTTTAAAAAGAGCAAGCTTACTCACAGCTCCTGATTTCCAAGGGGTTAAAATGGAACTTAAAAAACAAGGTATTGTTATATCTAAAAATACACCGCAACTGGGAGAAGTTAGGGAAGAACTAGATGCAGACTACACAGGCTCTAATCTGGAGATCGGATTTAACCCAACCTATGTGATTGATGTTCTAAGGAATTTAAACGACACAGAGGTTTCTTTTGATTTCTTCGGTGTAGATAAACCAGCTGTTTTAAGGCGAGAAGACTATGTTTATCTTCTTCTCCCAATGAAGATGTGAATCTTATGGCAATACATATTAAGGATATTATAAGTAATTTTATTAGTAGTAAAAACAAAAGTACAGAAATATATAATAAAATTAATAAAGCTTTAAAAGAAATTCTAGATGAAGAGACACAAAAATATATAACCATAGACGGGGTTAAAGAAAGAGAAGTTTTTTTTCTAGCAGAATCATCTCTGGCTCTGTATAATTTCAACTTAGTAAAAAAAGAATTACTGGAAAGAATCAGAGAGAGCCTAACTCAAATCGAGAAAATTAAAATAAGTGTAAAATAATGGCAAAAGCACAAAAATACGACGCCACAACTATTCAGGTTTTAGGCGGGGTTGAAGCAGTAAGGAAACGCCCGGCAATGTACATTGGTGATACAACCACCAGGGGGCTTCATCATCTTGTCTATGAAGTTGTGGATAATTCTATTGATGAGGCAACCGGAGGCTACTGCGACAAGATTAAAGTAGCTATTCATGCCGACAATAGTGTTTCGGTAGAGGACAATGGCCGGGGTATACCAGTAGGAATACATAAAAAATTAAAAAAACCAGCCCTGGAGGTAGTTCTCACAACTCTCCACGCTGGTGGTAAGTTCGATCACCGCGCTTATAAGGTTAGCGGCGGTCTTCATGGAGTTGGTGTTAGCTGCGTCAATGCTTTAAGTGAGTGGCTTGAAGCCGAAGTTAAAAGGGATGGTAAGGTTTATCACCAGAGTTTTGAGCGGGGAAAAACAAAAACCAAAATCAAAAGTAGCGGCAAGACGAAAGCCACAGGTACAAAAATAACCTTTAAGCCAGACAGTGAAATTTTTTCTGTTAAGGAGTTTTCTTTCGATATTCTTTCCCAGCGTTTAAGAGAGTTAGCTTTTCTTAATAAAAATATAGAAATAACCTTAAATGACGAACGTAAGGATAAGGAGGTTGTTTTTAAATTTAAGGGAGGAATTGTTTCTTTTGTCGAATACTTAAACCGAAACAAAGAACCGGTGCATAAAAAAATTATTTATTTTCAAAAAGAAAAAGACGGTATAGCCGTAGAAGGTTCCCTGCAGTATAATAACAGCTACAAAGAAGCCATTTATTCTTTTGCCAACAACATCAATACTGTTGAGGGGGGAACTCATTTAAGGGGC
>CAJXAF010000039.1 GCA_913050175.1 uncultured bacterium | reverse complement strand
TTAAAGACCATATCATTATTTAATCCTGGGATGAAGCGCCTTTAGCTACAGTCAAAGATTCTCTAGCAACATGGGAGGAAGTAGAGTTTGCTTCGCTTTCGGCCCAGACTCAATTGTTTGCTAAGTTTGGCGACACGATCAATCCCCTGCTGGTTAAAGGTATTGATTTTAAAAGCAAAGAAGGCCAGCACTTTTTAAATGAGTATGTTTTAGATACTTTTTCCGAGGACGGCTTTTTTATTGGTGAAAACCTGCGTTTACGCTTTCGTCTTGATAAAGAGATAGAATACTATCCGCTGAAGAAGAAATTAGCTTTAAAAAAAGATTCAATCAGAGGAGTTTTTAGTGTGGGGCTCCATGATGTTGATAACTATATGCTTATTGCTGATTTAGAAAAAGTCAGGAGTCTTTCACCCAATTATCACTATTCTTTGGGTCTGAAGATTAAGGATCCTTTTTCTGCCAACGAACTAAAGAGCAAGATTTTAAGTAATTTTAGCGAAGGTTATTATGTCTCTACCTGGATTGATACTAACGAAGCTCTTTTTGCAACTTTGCGGCTTGAAAAAATAGCTTTGTTTATTATTTTGGCTTTCATTGCCATCATTGCTTCTTTTAATATTTTTGCAACTTTGAGTGTAAAGGTGGTTGAAAAAACTAAAGATATAGGAATCTTAAAGTCACTAGGTTTTAGTTCAAGAAAAATTATCTCAGTATTTACTCTCCAGGGTTTGATTTTAGGGATTATTGGAGTCATCGGCGGCTTGGCTTTTGGCTTGGGTCTTTGTTTTATTTTGGATAAATATCCTTTTATCAGGCTGCCTGAGGATATATTTTTTACCGAATTTCTTCCGGTTACAGTTGACTATAAAGATATTTTTTGGGTTGGGCTGGTTACTTTGCTGATTTCTTTTACTTCCAGTCTCCTACCGGCCTTTCATGCCGGCCGCTTGTCGGCTTGCGAAGCTCTGCGATATGAATAAGTGGTGAAATTACTATGGGAAAACTAATAGAAGCAGAATCAATTACAAAGGTATTTAAGAGCGGAGCTAGCAAAGTTTTTGCTTTAGACTCGGCTTGTCTTTTAATTGAAAAAGGTGATTTCATCAGTATAGTTGGGCCTTCTGGTTCAGGGAAGTCAACTTTTTTGCATATTTTGGGAGGCTTGGAATACCCCACAAAGGGAAAATTAAATTATAAAGGCAATAATATATATAGATTAAAAGATAAGAGACTATCCCAATGGAGAAATCAAGAAATCGGCTTTGTTTTTCAATTTTACCACATTATCGAAGAACTCAACATATTTGAAAATGTTGCTTTAGGCGCATATAATAAGCGAAAAAAATCTTGTTTTAAAAAGGTTGAAGGCTTGCTACAATATTTAGGAATAGATAATCGCCTGGAGTTTTTTCCCTCACAGTTAAGTGGTGGAGAGCGTCAGAAAGTAGCTATTGCCCGGGCCATAATCAATGATCCGCAAGTTCTGCTTTGTGATGAACCTACCGGCAACCTTGATGTTGATTCGCAGGAGAAAGTAATCAACCTTTTGGAAAAACTTAATCAGGAGAAGAATAAAACCATAATCATGGTTACTCATAATCTTGAGCTTGCTAAGAGAGCGAAAAGGGTAGTTTTTATAGAAGCTGGTAAGATAAAGTCATAGTTTAAAGTTGTATAGTCTTAATCTAAAAATTCTAAGTTTATTAAAGGAGGTTTAAATGAAGGTACACGTAAACGGTTCATTAGTTGACAAAAAAGATGCTAAAATCTCTGTTTTTGACCACGGACTTCTTTACGGCGATGGTGTATTTGAAGGAATTCGTTCATACAATGGCTTAATTTTTAAATTAGAAGAGCACATTGAAAGACTTTTTGAGTCAGCCCACACTATAACGCTTAGAATCCCTTTAACTAAAAAACAGATACAAAAAGCAATAGTAGATACTTTAAAAGCCAATAAATTAAAATCTGCTTATATAAGGGTAGTTGTTTCAAGGGGGGAAGGTGATCTTGGTCTTGATCCAAGGAAGTGTAAGGGTAATGAGACAGTAATTATTATCACTGATACAATAAATTTTTATCCAAAGAAATTATATGAGAAGGGTATGGATATTATAACTGTTCCCACAATTCGTAATAATTGCGAGGCGGTAAACCCTCAGATTAAATCTTTAAACTATTTAAATAACATCTTAGCGAAAATAGAAGCAACTAATTCTGGTTATGAAGAGGCTATAATGCTTGATCATCTTGGTTATGTAGCTGAATGTACAGGTGATAATATTTTTCTGGTTAAAGGTGGTGAGCTCTATACTCCGCCCCAATGTATGGGGAGTTTAAGAGGCATTACCAGGGATACGGTTTTAGCCATAGCTAGAAAAATTAATATGCCTACTCATGAGCATGTAGTAACCAGGCATGAGGTCTATATAAGTGATGAGTGTTTTTTAACCGGAACAGCTGCAGAAATTGTACCGGTTGTAAAAGTAGATGGAAGAGCTATTGGTGATGCTAAGCCCGGCAAAGCCACCAAGGCGATTACCAGAGAATTTAAGAAGCTCACTAAGACTGCAGGCCTAAAGTACACAATATAATAAGGATAAAATTATGCTTTGTGATATTTGTCATGATAATCATGCCACGGTTCACCTTACTGAAATCGTCAATGAAAGAATTGTTGAGATGCATATTTGTCAGGAGTGTGCTCAAGCCAAAACTCAGAATTTAAATGAACAATTGCAATTATCAGGTTTTCTCGGTGGACTCACAGAAGCCTTTGGGTCTAGTGGAAAAAAACCACCGAAATTAAAGTGTAAATCCTGTGGTTTACTTTTTGAGGAGTTTAAAAAAGAAGGCAGATTAGGTTGCGGGGCTTGCTATAGTGCTTTTCGTGAGCAACTATTACCTTTGTTAAAAAAAGTTCATGGTTCAACTCGTCATGCCGGTAAAGCTCCCCAAGGTATTGCTAAGGTGTCAGCTGACAGGATTGAAATTGAGGAGTTGCGTCTGCGTCTAAACCGGGCAATTAAGCTTGAAGAATACGAAGAAGCAGCAAGATTGCGTGATCAGATGAAAAAATTAGAAGATAATAAGTAAAACTATATAATTATGTTTGAAGATTTTTTAAAAAATCAAGGCAGTTGGCTAAGCGGTAAGGGACCTGAATCAGAGATTGTTTTTTCTTCACGAATTCGTCTAGCTCGCAATCTATCTAATTTACCATTCCCTTTAAAAGCTACGCTTAAACAGAAGGAGGAAGTCCTTAAACAAGTTAAAGAAGCTTATGCTTGCGATAAAAAATTGAGCAAAGCTCAATTCATCAAATTAGAAGATGTAGATGAGCTAGATAGGCAACTTTTGCTTGAGCGTCACTTGGTATCTCAGGAGTATGTTAGTTCAGTTAAAGGTAAAGGCTTGATTCTTTCTTCAGATGAAGAAATATCAATAATGATAAATGAGGAGGATCATCTTAGATTACAGGTCTTAGCCTCGGGGTTTGATTTAAAAAGGAGCTGGAGTATTTTAAACTCTATAGATGACAATTTAAGCAGGAAATTGCCTTTTTCTTTCTTGCCTGACTTAGGCTTTTTGACCACTTGTCCTACCAATGTAGGTACAGCTCTAAGAGCATCTTGCATGATGCATTTGCCAGCTTTAATTCTTACTAAACGTATAAATAAGATATTGGAGCTCCTAACAAGGATATCTTTTACCACCAGAGGGCTTTTCGGTGAGGGGACTCAAGCCTTGGGTGATTTCTTTCAAATCTCCAATCAGGTTGGTTTAGGACTTTCTGAAGATGAGTTGATTGAAAATCTTATTGGAGTTGTAAATCAGGTTAAGGGCCAGGAAATAGATGCCAGGGAAACCCTGCTTAAAAAACATAAACTAAGCCTGGAAGATAATGTTTGGCGGGCCTTAGGTACCTTAAAAAATGCCCGCTTAATCAACAGCAAAGAAGCGCTTTCTCACCTTTCTATCTTGTCTTTGGGCTTAGATTTAGGTATAATTAAAGATAATGATCTCTCTTTGAGCGCTCCGGGAAGAGAGCTGCTTAATAGGTTATTTATAATATTACAGCCGGCACATTTACAAAAAATAGAGGATAAGCCTTTAAGTGAGCGGCAAAGAGATTCTATCAGGGCTACTATTTTAAGGGAAAGACTTAGTTAAAAATATTTAAATAAGTTTAAAGTGTAAGGACAACTAGGGTTATTTTTTAAAAGAATATTATTCAATTACTTATAAAAAAGTCTAGTCAATTTTTTAGTCTTATACTTAGCTTTTAAAGGAGGAAAAAAAAGATGTTTAATAGGTTTACTGAACGCGCAAGAAAAGTATTGGTTCTTTCTAAAGAAGAGGCTCGTCGTTTTAACCATGATTATATTGGCACTGAGCATATTCTCTTAGGGTTAATTAGAGAGGGAGAGGGTGTGGCCTGTGCGGTTTTACAGAATTCAGGAGTAGATCTTGAGCGATTACGTATCGAGATAGAGAAACTTATATCTGCTGGGAGTGTAAGTTCTGTTTTGGGAGATATTCCTTTTACTCCTCGAGCTAAAAAGGCCCTTGAGCTTTCAGCTGAAGAAGCCCGCAGTCTTGGTCATAATTACATTGGTACCGAGCACATTCTTTTAGGCTTGCTCAGGGAAGAAGAAGGAATCGCTTCACAAGTTTTATTTTCTTTAGGCGTTGATTTAAAAAGGGTAAAGGATGAAATTTCAGCCCTTCTTGGCGGAAGCACTCAAACAACTCAAGTTAATACCGGCAGTAATCCCTCTAAGACACCAGCCCTTGATTCTTTTGGCCGTGATCTAACAAAATTAACTAAGGAAGGTAAGCTCGATCCAGTTATTGGAAGAAAAGTTGAAATAGAGAGGGTAATACAGATATTATCCCGGAGGACTAAGAATAATCCGGTTCTTTTAGGAGAAGCTGGCGTAGGTAAGACTGCAATAGTTGAAGGTCTTGCCCAGGACATCATTAAGGGAGATGTTCCCGAGATCTTAAGAGATAAGCGAATTGTAGTCTTGGACTTAGCTTTGATGATAGCCGGTACAAAATATCGGGGACAGTTTGAAGAGAGAATTAAGGCTGTTATGGAGGAGATAAAGCGTTCTCAAGATGTAATTATATTTGTTGATGAACTACATACTTTAGTCGGTGCCGGAGCAGCTGAAGGAGCTATCGATGCTTCAAATATTTTGAAACCAGCTCTTTCCCGAGGCGAGATCCAATGCATTGGAGCTACAACCCTTGATGAGTTCAGAAAACATATTGAGAAAGATTCTGCTTTAGAGAGGAGATTCCAGCCAATCTTTGTTGAGCCTAATACAGTTGAGGAAACAATAAGAATTTTAGATGGCTTGCGGGATAGGTATGAAGCTCACCATAGGGTAAAATTTACCGATGATGCCCTTGAAGCCGCAGCAAAGCTTTCAGAAAGATATATATCGGGCAGGTACTTGCCGGATAAGGCTATAGATTTAATTGATGAATCCGGTGCTAGGTCCCGCTTAGCAGTTTTAACTGCCCCTAAAGAAATAAAAACTTTAGAAGATAAAATTTTAAATATAGTAACTGAAAAAGAAGTCCTGATTAAGCAACAGGATTTTGAAAAAGCTGCTCGTTTACGTGATGATGAAAAAACTTTACGCCTTCAACTTGAGAACCTTCGTCGAAATTGGAGCAAAAAAAGAGATCAAATTACTCCCCATGTGGGAGAAGAAAGTATTGCCCGCTTAGTTGCCCAAATTACCGGTGTGCCTATATATAGGCTTGAAGAAAAGGAATCAGAAAAACTCCTTAAAATAGAAGAAGAGATAGGCAAGAAGATAATTGGTCAGGCAGAAGCGGTTGATGCTATTGCCCGCTCAGTAAGGCGTTCTCGAGCCGGCATAAAAGAACCGCGTCGACCAATAGGTTCGTTTATGTTTTTAGGGCCAACCGGAGTAGGTAAAACTCTCCTGGCAAAAGCTTTAGCTGAATTCATGTTTGGCAATTCTGAAGCTTTAATCCAACTGGATATGAGTGAGTATATGGAGAAGTTTAATGTTTCCCGTTTAATTGGTGCACCTCCTGGTTATGTAGGTTTTGAAGAAGGCGGACAATTGACCGAGAGGGTTAGGCGTAGGCCTTATTCGGTTGTTTTATTGGATGAAATTGAAAAAGCCCACCCCGATGTCTTTAACCTGCTTTTGCAGATTTTAGAAGAAGGCCGGCTTACTGATAGTTATGGAAGGCGGGTAGATTTTAGGAATGTAATAATGCTCATGACTTCCAATGTCGGTGCTGAGATAATTAGAAAACGTGGTTCTTTAGGTTTTAAAAAACAATCCACTGATGTTGGCTATAAAGAGATGAAAGATCTTTTGCTTGATGAGACCAAAAAAGTTTTTAAGCCAGAATTCATAAATCGTTTAGATGAGATTATAGTTTTTAGGTCTTTGTCCAGGAAGGATTTAGAAAAGATTGTTGAGATAGAAATAGCCTATCTTAACGAACGTCTCATCGAACAGGGTTATGAAGTTTTGTTTGCAGCCAAGGCAAAAGACTTTCTTATTGAAAAAGGTTTTGATCCTCTTTATGGTGCCCGTCCTTTAAAAAGAGTTATCCAAAGATTCTTAGAGGATCCTTTATCTGAAGATATAATCAGAGGAACCTTTGAGGGAAAGAACAAGAAAAGGAGCAAAGAAAATAGAGTTAAGATAAAAGTAACGCGTAAGGGGGAAGTCTTAAAATTTGAATGAAGATTTGTTTTGTTTTCATCTTCTTATTTTTCTGCGGACTCTCAAACTGCGTTTTTTGCTCCTCGCCAAATACAGTTGAGCTTAATGTAGTTGATAACGAAATTGAATTTTCGAATTTTGTAATCGGCAACTACTTTGTTAATGGTAAGTTCAAATTTGATTTTCAAAAAGAAGGCAGCTCTCCCACCCTATACTTAGAGGGCAGTAATATTACCTTTAATGATAAGCATGTCTCCTGGTTAAAAGCTAGATTATCCAAGCGTGGTGACATGCTTTTTATTGATCATCTGACTACGCCTCAATACTCAATTAGAGGTAACATTGACTTAGAAAAGCGGGATTTATCTTTAAATCTAGAAGGCCGCTGGCAGGAGGATTCTGAATTCTTAGAGGGGCTGGTATTTGTTAAAGCTAAAGTCTGGGGAAGTTATGATAACTATTTATTAAGCGGGCACTTAACTGTTGATGAGGGGGTTTTTGAGGGCCAGGCCTTTAAAAAATTACGTTTAGACTTCTTGGGTAAGCAGCCGATACTTAATATCACTGATTCAAAGATTACTTTAGCTGATGGAAGCATTTTTGCCTTTGAGCAGGGCAAGGTCCTTGATATTCGCGATTTTTCAAATCCCATAATTCCTGATGCTGAATTTGTTTCTCATAAAGTATACTTTGGCGATTGGCAAATATTTTCTGAAGATACGACCAACGTTGGCTTAAAAAAGAATATTGGTGAAAGAATAGATGTATTTTTAAATACCAGTAAAAGTGCTCAGGATGACCGGGAGGATTTAGATACCGGGACAGAAATAAGGTATAATTGGAAAGACGACCAATTTTTGAGGCTGCGCATGGAGCCGAATAAGACATTTTTAGGTTTTGAAAGGCGAAAAGATTTTTAAAAGTAATTAACTATGTTCAAAGGTATTAGAGAATTATTTCATTATATTGGCAGCATGAGTTTTTTCATCAAGGACACCATTAATGGACTTTTTGCTTCCAGAAAAAATTTTAGATCCTTAGGCCGGGAAATAATTTTTATTGGCATTGATTGTTTTCCCCTGGTTTCCCTAGTATCTTTTTTTATAGGTATGATTCTGGCTTTTCAATCTGCTTACCAGTTAAAGGAATTTGGTTCAGAAATACACCTTGCTTCTTTAGTAGCTCTGTCATTGGTAAGGGAGTTGGGGCCGGTAATAGGTTCGTTGATTGTTGCCGCCCGCAGTGGAGCTTCAATTACAGCCGGTATTGGTTCAATGAAGATAAGTGAGCAGGTTGATGCTCTCGAGGCTTTTGGAGTTCAGCCGATTGGTTTTTTGGTTGTACCAAAGTTTGTTTCTCTACTTTTGGTTATGCCGATTTTAATAATTTATGCTGATTTCCTGGGTATTTTTGGTGGATATGTAATTGGTAGTTCTAAATTCGGTATACCTTTTGGTCTTTATTTTCGTATGACCTTTGATGCCCTTGCCATGAAAGATGTAGTTAGCGGACTTATTAAGAGCGTATGTTTTGGTAGTATCATTGCTTTTGTTTCCTGTTATGAGGGCTTTCGCCCTTTTTCATCTATAGATGTGTCAAAATCGGTTACTCATTCAATAGTGAGAACATTTTTGTTAATTATAATGTTTGACTGTATCTTAACAGCTCTTTTTTATTTTACTTGGGTATAATGATAAAAATTCGTAACGTTTATAGGTCATTTGGCGACAAGGAAGTTTTAAAAGGTGTTAATCTTACTGTTAACAGGGGAGACACATTTTTACTTATTGGACGCAGCGGAGCCGGCAAAACCGTTCTTCTTAAAAATATTATTGGTCTCTTAAGGCCTGATTCGGGAAGCATTACTATTGCCGGAGAAGACATAACCCAGTTAAGTAGAAGTAAACTGGAGAAGGTAAGGCTGCAATTTGGTTTGGTCTTTCAGAGTTCAGCCCTTTTTGACTTCTTAACCATTGAAGAAAATGTTGGTTTTTTCTTAAGTCAACATACAGCCTTAAAGAAAGCTCAAATACGTAAGAAGGTGGTAGAGACTTTGGCTTTAGTCGGTTTAAAAGGCATAGAAGACTCATACCCTTATGAATTAAGCGGCGGTATGAAAAAAAGAGTGGCCATAGCCAGAGCCATAGTTTATAATCCTAAAATCATAATTTATGATGAACCAACTACGGGGATTGATCCGATTGCCGTTGATAAGATAGTTGCTTTAATTGAAGATTTGCATACCCGTTTAGCCATTACTTCAATAGTTGTAACCCATGATCTGGATGTTGGTTTAAAATTAGCTGATCGCCTAGCTTTTTTATTAGGAGGGAAGATAATTTTCCAGGGAGATAAGACTGATTTAAAAAATAGCACCGATGAGCGTCTTAAACAATTTTTAACCGGTTCTTCCGGTGGGCCGATTAAAGAGATGGAAGTTTAATAAATACCTATTTTAAAAGGGGGTAATAAATATGGACAAAAATTTATGGGAAAGGAGTAAAGCGATTTCTTACGTAAAGATAGGTAGTTTTTTTCTTATCGGTCTTTTTTTATTTTTTCTTACTTTGATTTCTATGAAAAAAGTAACTTTTTTTAAAGGTAAATACGAAGTTATAGTCAGCTTTCAATTTGCTGAAGGGCTGCGCGCGGCTTCACCAGTACGTTTTTGCGGAGTTGACGTAGGCGAGGTTTCTCGGGTTGCCATTGTAGACAATAATAATTTACCGGTTGTTTATGTCTATACAGATATTGAGAAAGGCGTGAATCTGCCTGAGGACTCACAGTTTATTATTAACTCTTTAAGTTTATTTGGAGAAAAATACTTAGAAATAATTCCTCCCCCAGAACCAAGTAAATACATTGTTGAAGGCGCAATAGTAGAAGGCATCTCCCCGATACCGCTTTTTAGCGTGTTTGCAGATTTTAGCAAAACTATGCAGGAGATAGGTTCTTTTGTCGAGGAAGGTAAATTAAAAACTTCTCTGGAGAATTCTATGAGTAATATTGAGGATATTACGGTAAGCATAAAAGGTTTACTCGAGGACACTAAGAATAAAAGTGGTACTATTGGACGATTATTTTATGATGATTCTTTGTATAGTAGTCTTGAAGAGTTCATCCTAGATTTGAAATCTCACCCCTGGAAACTTTTCAACAAACCAAAAGAGCCTAGAAGATCCAGGTAAAAACAATGTTTAATTGTAATGAGTGTGGTTATAAGTCAGTAAAGTGGTTAGGCAAGTGTCCTTTTTGTGGAGGCTGGGAGACTTTTAATGAGCAGAGATCAGCTAAACTCTCAACAAAAGTGAAAAGACCGCCAAAACTACTTAAAGAAATCGGTAAGTTTGAGGCTAAGAGAGTATCAACCGGGTTCTCTGAGTTGGATCGGGTTCTTGGCGGAGGCTTAGTCGGAGGCTCTATAATTTTAGTAGGTGGTTCACCCGGCGTAGGTAAATCAACTCTTCTTTTAGAGGTCTGCTCGAGGCTTTCAAATAAAGAAAAGACGCTCTATGTAAGCGCGGAGGAGTCTCCTGAGCAAATAAGTTTGCGGGCAAAGCGCCTGGAAGCGGATGATTTTGATAAAATTTATATTAGCGGCGACGATAGCTTAGAGAATGTTTTTGACTACATTAAAGACGAAGGCTTTAAGTTCGTTGTAATTGATTCTATCCAGGTAGTTGAGCTATCTTCATCAGAAGGTTCAAAGGGGAGCATATCTCAAATCAGGGCTTGTGCTGATTACTTAACTCAAATAGCTAAGACTTTGGGAGTAGTTGTATTTTTAGTCGGCCATGTTACTAAAGACGGTGCGATTGCCGGGCCAAAACTCTTAGAACATATTGTGGATTGTGTTCTTTATTTTGAGGGAGAGATGCTTTCAAATTACAGGATACTCAGATCATCTAAGAATAGATTTGGTCCTACGGGTGAGTTAGCAGTTTTTGAGATGAAATCAAGCGGTTTGGTTGAGGTTGAGAAAATAACTGATATTTTTTTGCCTCACCGTGAGCAGTCATTTTCGGGAAGCTGTGTAGTCTCAGCCATGGAAGGTATTCGGCCGATTCTTATTGAACTCCAGGCCCTAGCCAGTAAAGCCAATTTCGGTGTTGCCCGGAGAAGAAGCTTAGGTTTTGATTTTAATCGTTTTTCTTTGCTGATTGCTATAATTGAAAAAAGATTGCGTCTATCTTTGGCTAGTGAAGATGTTTTTTTAAACGTTGCCGGAGGATTACGGATAAATGATCCGGCAACAGATTTAGGAGCGGCGATTTCAATAATATCTAGTTTTAAAGACGAAAATGTTGCCGTAAGTACTGTGTTTATCGGGGAGATTGGTTTAGCCGGGGAGTTGCGCCGGGTTAATAATATAAACCTGCGCTTAAAGGAAGTCGAAAGGGCCGATTTTAAACGCTGCATCATGCCCCAGGCAAATAAAAAGGAGGTGGATAAGAAATTTAAATTCAAATTGGAGGAGTATTCTACTTTAAAAGAAGTTGTTAATTCTATTTTTTCTTAGAGTCAAAAATATATTTTAAATTATTTTTCTCATTTTTTAGGAGGTACATTTATGATTACTTTAATATTTTTAAGATTGTTATTTGTTATTATCTTTAGTGCTATAGGTTATAATTTAGGCCAAGATAATCCTATCCTTTTTGCCGGCATTGCTGCTATCGTTTCGATTATAATAGTCGGCCTTGAGACCTTTGCCCGCCAGGTATCACTTAAGGGCCTCTCCAGTGCTGTTTTTGGAATATTCTT
>CAJXAF010000038.1 GCA_913050175.1 uncultured bacterium | reverse complement strand
ATCCCCAGGGACATGCCAGTTATTCTTTAGGTTGTAAGGTCACTAACACTATTGCCGATATAGCTGAGATGGTTGCTCTTGGTCAAGATATAAAAAAGGAGAGCATACTCACTCCTCTATCGAAATCACTTTACATAATCCCTTCATCAATAGGTTTAGCCTCGCTTGAACATAAGCTATTAAATCATCCTGATAAACTTAAAATAATCGATTTCTTAATTAAAAAGTACTTAAATAACTTTGATTATATAATTATTGATTGTCCGCCAAATTTAGGAATACTTACTTTAAATGCTTTAGTCGCAAGCAATTATGCACTCATACCCTTGATGGCTTGTGATTTTTCCTTAAACGGTATGGAAATATTAAAAAATATTCTTATCATGGTAAAAGAATTTAACCAAACTTCTCCTACACCATTTTTTGTTCTCAACCAAATCGATAAGCGATCGAAATATAGTAAGGAGTTCGTGGTAAAAATAAAGAACAAGCTTGACCGGCTCTTACTTAAAACAACCATAAGAACAAATGTTCATCTAAAAGAAGCTGCTGGGCAAGGTAAGCATATATTTGACTTCAAGCCAAAATCAAGAGGGGCTGAAGATTTTATGAGACTAACTGCTGAATTTGAAAAGATTACTTCCAAAAGAACCTGGACATCTCTCTTCTTAAAAGGGAAAGACTTTGATGATGTCTACGTTGTTGGTGATTTTAATAACTGGCAAAAAACAAATAACTATAAATTAAATAAAGTTAGCAGTGATATCTGGAGTATAAATATACTCTTAGATAAAGGCACCTACCGTTATAAGTTTGTTGCTAAAGATAAGTGGTTTGCCGACCCTTACAATAAACTCAGCGAGAATGATTCTTTTGGCGGGAGGAATTCATTGATCATTGCCGAATAATAAATCAACCTAGGCTGGCTAATCTTTCCTTGTAATAACTACCTTTCCTAAAGGAAAAATAAATTCTAAGCGAAGCGGTAATCTATTTTTCTTATCTAGCCATAAGCTAAAGCGCTTGCCTCCACGGCCGAGTAAAAATAAAGTTTCTTTTTTCTCTTTGTTAACATTTAGGATTCGCTCTTTAACCATTTTTATCTTTACCTTCTGGGTAGGTAAGTTAAAGGTTGTCCATTCTCCTTTTTCCAAAGCTATATTATCGGGAAAAAAATAAAGTAAGGCGAGAATATTATGTATCGGCTTATCTTGGGTAAGTATTTCCTCTTCGGTTTTATCCTTAGTTCTAATTATTTTTACATAACCCTCATCCTGGTTGTAAATTTCTTTGGCTAACTCTTTCTTGCCAAAAACAAGCAGGTCGCGCTCGACTTTATAGGGAAGGTATGTGCTGCTATCAAGGTAAACTTTTTCCCGGCTAGTTAGATTAAGCAGTGCTAATATTTTGGTATCTGAATTAACTCCTAGAACCTCAAGTTTTTTTCCATCTATGGTCTCTTTGCCTAAGTATTCCCATTCGATAAAACCAGCAGCCATGCCGTTAAAAGATACGTTATAACTTATTGTTTTCTTACCCTCCAGCCTCTCTTCTATGGTCTTAGAAAAACTATAAGAAAAATTAAGTAAACTAAAAATAATTACCAGGGAAAGAATTTTCTTCATTTTAATATCCGTTCCTTATAGGGCTAATTTAAAGCTTAACCAGGATCAGCATCTAAACTGGTATCATCCGGGTCTAAATCTACCTTGTTATTATCGGCAATAGAACTATAAACTAAGGCAAAATCTCTCTTGTTTCTCTTAAAACTCTTGTAATCAACTTCCAATAAACCAAATCGTTGTTTAAAGCCTTTATCCCACTCAAAGTTATCCATTAGAGACCACCAGAAATAACCTCTTATATCAACCCCAGCTTGATAGGCACGGGCCAGGCAAGCCAAGTGACGGCGAAGATACTCCTGATAGAGATAATCTTGGTTTTCAGTAGTACCGTTTTCAGTGATTATGATCGGTAATTTATACTTTTTTAGCTTGATCAATAATTCATATAAGCCCCTAGGGTAAACTATCGATCCAAAATTATTTTTCCTTCCTTGATGATGATGTTGGCACTCTTTTCCTAAGGGACCGCTGAATTGGGTATACTCTCGACAGTAATAATTAAGACCGATAAAATCAAGTTTCTTATGCTTGCTTAAAAAATTAATCATATCAAAGTTAAAAATTTTATTCCTTAAATAAGAACTAAAAGAATTAAGCAGCCTGAGGCCATCGGGGCAAGCAGAAAAAATCCGAAAGTTTTTTGCCAGCGATACGTTAACCTGGCTCTGGGTATTTTTATATATGCTCTTTATCTCGTCATAACCTAGAGTATAAGCCTTAAGCATATTGTCTACTACTTTTTTTGCTGAAGACAGGCTTTTTATACCAGGTGGCCAACTCCCCTTTATAAAACCAAAATAAGCATAGACTAAAGGCTCATTAAGTATCAGCCAAGTATCAACTTTATCTTTAAAAGTTTCAACAACTAATTTAAGGTAAGAAGAAAAATAGTCGATGTTAGAGGCCTTAAGCCAGCCTCCTTGATCCATAAACCAGGACGGGTTGGTAAAGTGATGCAGGGTAACGATTGGTTTTAAATTGTAAGCAAGGAGAGAGTCGATTACCTCTTTATAGTGCTCAATCGCACTTTTAGAGAATTTTCCCGGTTGGGGATTTATTCTAGCCCATTCAAATGAAATCCTTAGAGAATTTAGGTGTAGGCTCTTAGCAGATCGAAAATCTTGATCAAATAAGTGATAGTGATCACAAGCATCGGCGGCTTTTTCTAAATTATTTTTCTCTTCCCAAGCGCACCAATCAGTGTTGAGGTTTCCACCTTCACACTGATAACTCGAAAGAGCCGCTCCCCATAAAAACCCTTCTGGAAAGGAAATATTCATTCAAATATTTTATAAACTTAAGAAGATATAACAACTAGAGCCCGGTCATCATCATTGGATGAAAAAACAATAATTGCCGGCTTACCAGGGTCTGATGTGGTGCCGTAAACATAGTGTAGGTCTATGTCATTATTCTTTAAGGTAGATGCCAATTCAAAAAGTTTACCAACTTCATCAGGCAAATCTACGATTACTATATCTTTTTCCTCTACTTTTCCCACAGAACTTAAAATTTGCTTTGCCTTTTCTGTATCAGAGGCTACAATTCTGAAAAAAGCCTCTTCATCAAAAGCCCAAGCTGATATTGCCCTAACGCTTATGCCGGTATTTTTAATAGTTTCTGCTATCTCGCCCAATTTACCGACTTTATTCTCTGTTATAAGTAGTATTTCTTTTCCCTTTACGGCTTTCATAATGTCCTCCTAAATTATAGCTTATAATAATTACGGTGATTCTATCATTTCAAACTTTTACTGTCAACTTTACTAAAAACAGATAAAGGAAGAATATAAAAAAGCTAGGACAATTAAGTAGTTTTAAAAAAATTATTGAAACTGGTCCTTTACCAGGAAGGATCTAAAATTTTATCCCAGGCACCTTCATCGGCCTGTTTGCTTTCTGCCCGTTCCACTTTTCTTCTCAAATACTCTTTCTTAGTTAAATTGCTATCTTCCCAGCCAGGATTTACCCTCTGTTGGAGACAGCCGCCAATAAGAAAACATAATATTATAAATAGTATTGCTTTACTCATAAAATTATTATATCATAAAAAGAGTCAATTAACCTATCCAAAAATATGATTCCCTAAAAAACAAACGCCTTATTAGACAATTGACAATCTCACTTAAAAAAAGTAAACTTCTTATACTGTATGAAGAGCTATAAATTAAAATCATTTATCTCAAATGAAAAAGTTGACTACGAAAACAACCTAAACCCCCAACAGTTAGAAGTAGTTAAAGACTCAGATGGCCCTTCTTTGGTCCTGGCTGGAGCCGGAAGTGGAAAGACCAGGGTCCTAATATACCGCTTAGCTTATCTTCTGGAAAAAGGGATTCCGGCTGAGAATATATTACTTGCTACCTTTACTAATCGGGCTGCTACTGAGATGATAAATCGGGCTGAAATTCTCCTAAAATCATCGCTAAAAAACCTTTGGGCAGGAACCTTCCACCATATCGGTAACAGGACTTTACGTAAAGAAGCCGCTAGTTTAGGCTATTCTCCAAATTTTACTATTGTTGATAAAGGTGATGCCTGTGATCTCTTAGAAGATTGCCTTGAAGATCTTGGTCTATACAAAAAAGAAAAAATGTTTCCCAAAAAGAAATTAATCTATAACGTCTATGCTCTAAGCTCAAGCTCTCTTAAAACAGTGGAAAAAACAATTCTAGAATTTCACCCCCACATAGAAGATTATATCGAGGAAGTTCAAAAAATCTTAAAGCACTATAAGAAAAAGAAACAGCAAGCCAACATAATGGACTTTAGTGATCTTCTAACCAATTGGTATACTTTGCTGGGAGATAAATCCTACTGCCAGAAGTATTCGGAAAATTTCCGCTATATTCTTGTTGATGAATATCAGGACACTAACCGCCTCCAATTTGAAATAATTAAACTTCTTAGCAGCCAGCATAAAAACATCCTTGCAGTAGGTGATGATGCTCAATCCATTTACTCTTTTCGGGCTGCCGATATAAATAATTTGTTGGATTTTCCAAAGGTTTTTGAAGGTACAAGAATATTTAAATTAGAAACTAATTATCGATCCTCGCCACAAATACTTTCTCTGGCTAATGAAATAATCAGGCATAATATAAACCAATTTCCCAAAACTCTCAAGCCTATAAAAAGTGACTCCGATTTACCTTATGTAGTAAAAACAAAAGATGTCTATCAACAGGCTAAATTCATTGGCCAACGAATAATTGAATTGAACCGCCAAGGTACACCGCTTAAAGAAATCGCTGTCCTTTTCCGTTCCCGCTTCCAAGCTCTGGAGTTAGAAATGGAAATGCTCAAAAGAAGCATTCCTTATGTTGTAAGAGGTGGCATGCGCTTTTTTGAACAAGCACACATAAAAGATGTTCTCAGTTACTTAAAAATCATTATTAACAAAAAGGATGAATTATCCTTTAAACGGGCAGTTTGCCTGCATAAAGGAATCGGCAGAAGTTATGCTTATAAAATTTGGGATAAATTCAGCCGGGGCAATTTCGATGTAAAAGAAATAAGCTCGAAACTCCCTAAACGCCAAAGCAGTGGTTTTAAAGAATTTGCCACTCTTTTCGAAAGTCTTAAACAGACAAAAAGCCCAGCAAAAGCTTTAAAGGAAATTATTAAGCAGTATAAAGAATACTGTTACCTCTCCTTTGACAATGCTGATGAACGTATTTTAGACTTAGAAGAATTATCTAAAATGGCTAATACTTACCCTAGCATAAGGCACTTTCTCCTTGATCTAGGTGCCTTTGAGGACTTTAAAGGCGAGTCACGCCTGGGCGCTGCTGATAGAGACCAAATGCTGGTTCTTTCAACTATTCATCAAGCAAAGGGTCTTGAGTGGCAAGCAGTATTTATCATTGGTTTCTCAGATTATGAATTCCCCCATCCAAAATCACTTGGCTCAGAAAAATCTCTGGAAGAAGAAAGAAGACTTTTTTATGTGGCTACAACCAGGACAAAAGAAATCCTCCACATAACCTATGCCCAAACAAAATATACCTATCGTAATGGCCTGATAATTACCCGCCCCTCTGTATTCTTGACTGAATTAAACTTAGATAGTTACGAAGAGATCTTAGTTGAAGATGAATATCAACTTTAATAATAATTCCTCTAAGCTAAGTTTTTTGATAAAATAAACCCATGAATAAATTAACACACCTTATAAAGACTATGGAAAAAAATAATATCAGCTTGGCTTTAGCTGAATCAATAAGCGCTGGTTTTGCCTCTTATCTAATAACAAAAACCCCCGGAGCTTCAAAAGTATTTAAAGGCGGTATCATTGTTTATTCATTAGAAGCTAAAGCTAAATTTTTTAAAATCCCTCAAACAACCTTAAAAAAATATGACGGAGTCTCAGAAGATATCGCTCTTATCCTGGCGAAAAGAATAAAAAAACTATTTAGATCCGATATTGGTGCAGCTATCGTTGGCTTTGCCGGACCAAGAACAAAAAAAGGCGTTAAGGTAGGTACTGTTTTTATTGGACTTTCTTTTAAGAATATACTTATAAGCCAAAAAAAAGTTATTAAAGGCAGCCGCGATGCTATTCGCAAAAAAGCAAGTCAGCTTCTAATTAACTTAATAGATAAGCAATTAACCTAGTTAATGAGAGCCTTTATAGCCATACCCCTATCTAAAGATATAAAGAATCAAATTGCTAAAATACAGGATGATTTAAAAGAAGCTGATTTTGACCTTAGATGGGTTAAACCGGAAAATACACACCTTACCCTAAAATTTCTCGGTGAAATCGAAGAAACAGAAATTGGCAGAATTAAGGAAGCAATCAAAAAAACTGCTGATAATTTTCCCAAATTGCAATCAGAACTAAAAGAGTTTGGATTTTTTCCTAATGAAAGAAAACCTAAAGTATTTTTTATCGCAACCTCTAGGCAAGATTATTTAAAGAGTATAGCTGAGGCTTTAGAAAAAAACTTATCTAACTTAGGATTTAAGAAAGAAGATAAATTTAAATCTCACATTACCCTTGCAAGAATAAAGACCCCAAAAAATATTGATTTTTTAGTAGAGAACTTGAAAAAAGTTAGTTTAGACATGCCTTTGGCGATAGATGAACTAGTCCTCTTTAAGAGTACACTTACCTCAAGCAGTCCTATTTATGAAATAATATTTAGGAGTAGCCTTACTAGCTGAAGAATAGCTAAAGAGTACAAACCGGCAACTATATCATCCCCGACAATACCTTTTGCTCCGTGATAGGTTTCAATTTTATCAGCCGGCGGTATCTTAAGCATATCAAGCATCCGAAAAAGAAAAAACCCGGCCGGTATGAAAAGAATGTCAAATTCTTTTGGGAAGAAAAGAAAGGTAATAAGCTGGCCTGAAAAATCATCAATTACAATTTTTTTGCAATCCTTCTCGCCAAAGACTTTCTCTGCCCGGGAAGAAAAGATAAAAGAAATAATTACTGAAATTACGGTTACTACAGTAAAAGCAATTTGGTTTCTAACGAGTAAAAAAACACCGACTCCGACGACGCAGGCAGCTGTCCCTGGACAAAGAGGTGTATATCCAACACCGAATAGTGTGGTTACGGCTACAGATACTTTATCAAGGAGGGTTAAATTTTTAAGTTTAGCCATTTGCTTAGAAGGTTCTTATCGCCTTACGATTTACCCAAAAATAATATACACCTGAGAAAAGAGTTATAACAACTATATACCACATCATCAAAGGTATGAAATCATAGTAGAGAAATGAAACCTTGCTGCTGGCCGGGAAAATCTCTCTTAAAATAAGAGTTAGAAAAATAATGAAAACTCCGATTACCTGAGATAGGGTTTTATGTTTGCCGAATCTTTTAGCTTCTAAAACAACGCCTTTATTAAGACCATAAAGCCTTAAACCTGTTATTATAAATTCCCGCAGCATAATAAGACTGACCATCCAGGCATTAATTACGCCTAACTCTAGAAAAGCGCATAAGACACCGATAATTAATATCTTATCAGCAATGGGGTCAAGGAGCTTTCCTAAATCCGAAGTCAGATTCATCTTTCTAGCTAAGAAACCATCAAGAAAATCAGTTATTGAAGCAATGATGAAGATAATAAAAGCTATTAAAAGGGTTGAAAACCTATTTGCCAAAATGAAACCTATGCAAAAGAAGGCTAGGATTATCCTTGAAATCGTGAGTTTATTTGGTGTGTTCATCTTTATTTATTGGGCAATTAAGTCATAACCTAAAGAACCGATAATTTTTGTCTTTTTAATTTCCCCGATCTTTGCTCCCTTACTCTTTAAAAAAACAAAACCGTCAACTTCCGGGGCATCATATTGGCTACGGCCGATAAAAGTAGAATCTTCCTTTTCTTCTATTAAAACATCTAACTCTTTACCGATGAATTGGCTGTTAAAATCAGAAGTTATCTTTTGCTGGGCTTCCATTAATATTCGTTGCCGCCGCTGCTTAGTCTTAGGATGAACCTGATCCTTATAATCATAAGCCTTAGTTTGCTCTTCCCGGGAATAAGTAAATACGCCTAAGCGCTCGAAAGCAGTATCTTTTAGAAAACTTGCCAGTTGGTTAAATTCTTTTTCAGTCTCAGAGGGAAAACCAACAATTATTGAAGTACGAATAACTACCTTAGGGATTCTTTTTCTTATTTTAGTAATCAGAGCTGTTAATTTTTTTCCGGAAAAACCTCTATTCATTAACTTTAAAATTCTATCATTGATATGCTGAATAGGCAAATCAATATAACTGCATATTCTCTTGTTGTCAGCTATTATTTCAATTAATTCATCGGAAAAATAATCGGGATAAGAATAAATAAGGCGCAGCCAGGGTATATTTTTTGACTCTTTTAATATTGCTTTAATCAAAGTAGTTAGGTTTTCAGCTTTGTGAAAATCTTTACCCCAACTGGTAATATCTTGACCGATAATATTTAGTTCTTTTATGCCTTTGTTATTTAGAAATCTGACTTCTTTTAGTATTGAATCAGCTGACCTGCTTTTAAGTTTCCCTTTTATCAAGGGTATAGCACAAAAACTACACTTATTAAAGCAGCCCTCGCCAATTTTTAAAAAAGCAACATTCGCTGGAGTTAGATTGGTGTCTTTAGAAAAATCTGGACTTAAATCCTGCACGCCTTGCCACTGATCTACTTGGGGGAAAGAAGAGATCAATTTAGCTTTGTAGCGTTCTGATAAACAGCCAAAAACTACAATTTTTTCAATTTGTTTCTTTTGCTTTAACTCTATAGCACCCCTGATAACAGCCAAAGATTCCTTCTTGGCATCATCAATGAATCCACATGTATTAATTGCCAGTAAAGAACAACTTTTTTTATTAGGATTTAAAGTTTCGTAGGGTATATAACTATACCCTTGGTTGTGAAAAGATTTTATGATATTTTCAGAATCATAGGTATTGCGAAAACAACCCAGAGATATGATTGAAAATGTCTTTTTTTTATTCATTCTTCACCGGGTATAACTTTAAGCTAAAAAAGTTAGCTGGCTTTGCTTTAGACAATCACCTAACACAACTACTTATCTACTGTTATGCCTAGAGGCGTTATCTTAAGACTTTTTATTGGTTTGCGGATAGATGATAAGGTAGGTATTGGCTTTCCATTAACCTCAAGATATATTGCTGATCCATCACTTATTTTAAATTCTATTTCCTTAGTCCCCGTCCAGCTCTCAATAGCACCTTGATTTAAAACACCTTCAAAAAGAAGTTTATTGTCAACTACCACTCTAAGAAAACACTTTTTCTTTGCTGTTAAAGAGACTACTAAATCCTGGTTTTCGTTGACAACCTTTTTAGGAACCTGGGGTTCTACTTTTTTCTCAACTAAAGGACGTTTTTTAAAAATAGCGGAGATCTTTCTAACCGCTAACTTGCTAACAAAAATAAAACTCCAGACTACTAAAATACATAGCAAAACAAAGACAATTTTCTTTTTTGTCTGGGGATTTATATTTTTAATTTTATTTATAATTACAGTGAATATACTGGGGCCCTGGCTTCTCCTTGTTATCTTTGTGCTATTTGATTGTTGGCTTAAAAAACTTAAATCTGCTAAAGCATCACCTAAGTCTACTTCTAAGAATTTAGCATAGATTCTTATAAATCCTCTAAGATAAGTTTGACCTATATTGCTAAAATCACAGGCCTCTATATCCTTAATTACAGAAGGATGGAGCTTTGTTTTTTCAACAACATACTCAATACTGTAACCAAGTTCTTTTCTTTTATCTTTTAAATTACGACACAACTCTTGCATTAAGTCCATCCTTTCTCAATCAAAAACCCTTCCGGATCAACTAAAATCTCTCTGGCTTTACTCCCACAAAAGGGACCAACAATCCCCTCTTGTTCCATTATATCTAAAAGCCTGGCTGCCCTTGTATAACCAACACGCAGCCTCCTTTGGAGTAAAGATGCTGATGCCTGATTGGTACGAAGGATAATTTTTGCTGCCTCTTCAAAAAGCTCATCACTGCCAAGGTTTGAGGCGTGTTTTTTCTCACCCTCTACAATAGCCTCTTCATAAACAGGTTTACCCTGCTCTCTGATAAAACCAGTAAGTGCGGCGATATCTTCATCGTCTATGAAGGACCCTTGAGCCCGTATTAACTTAAGAGCCCCTGGTTTTAAAAACAAGAGATCTCCTTTGCCAATAAGTTTATCTGCACCCATCATATCCAAAACTGTACGAGAGTCAACCTTTGATGAGACTTTAAATGATATTCTGGCCGGAAAATTAGCTTTAATTACTCCGGTTATTACATCAACTGAGGGCCGCTGAGTTGCAAGAATTAAATGTATACCCACAGCTCTGGAAAGCTGAGCCAGGCGTTGAATTGTAGTTTCAATACTTTCCCGGGCAACAATCATAAGGTCGGCTAACTCATCTACGATAATGACAATATAGGGCAGTTTAGAACTTCCTTTATTGTAAGCTGTTATATTCCTTGCTCCAGCTGCGGCTAATAATTTATACCTTCGCTCCATCTCCTCTACTGCCCAATTTAAAGCAAAGTAAGCCTTTTTGGCTTCTGAAATTATTGGATGGATTAAATGGGGAATTCCTGCAAAAGAAGCAAGTTCCACCATTTTAGGATCGACCATGATGAACTTTACCTCATCAGGCTTAGCTCTAAAAAGTATTGAAGATATGATTGAGTTTACACAAACAGTCTTCCCAGCTCCGGTTGCCCCGGCAATTAAAAGGTGAGGCATATCGGATAAATCGGCAACTACCGGATTGCCGGAAACATCTTTTCCTATAGCCATAGTTAATTTTGACTCAGAACTAGTAAAAGCTTTTTCTTCTATAACCTCTCTTAAAAAAACCATGTGTTTTTTTAAATTAGGTATTTCGACTCCAATTGTGCCCCGACCAGGTATAGGAGCAACAATTCTAACATTTGAAGACTTCATTGCCAAAGCAATGTCGTCGGCCAAAGAAGAAACCTTCTGAATCTTTGTCCCCGACTCAGGAGACACTTCATACATGGTGACAACCGGGCCTTTCTGCACACTTACGACTTTTACCTCAACTCCAAAATCAGAAAAAGTAGATTCTAAGTTCTTAACGTTAACCTGTATATCCTCTTTAGTTTCTTTATGATCGGGGAAGGGAGGAACTTTTATCAGAGAAATTTCCGGTAATTTATATGTCGCCGGATCAAAGGTTTTGCCATCTTGAGCTTCTAGTGAATCCATTTTCTTTTTTGCTTGGTCTTTATTGAGTGATTTTTTTTCTGCTTGAGTTGAATTAGTAACCACCCCTAAACCAGCACTTAGAGTATCCTTTTTTTGTTTTGGATCAGTCTTAGGTGTGTACATTTTTATCTCGGGAGCAAGATCTTTATCCTTTTTAAAGGTCTGCTTGATCTTTTCTTTAAGGCTTTCTTTCTT
>CAJXAF010000037.1 GCA_913050175.1 uncultured bacterium | reverse complement strand
TTCTTCATCAATTTTAATTATCTTTCTTTTAGCCATATTAATTATAAGTAGGTTATTATATTACAAGACGCTAAATTTAGCAAAAAACTTTATCGGAGGGCTAAGCTTGAGATTTTAGGAGGCCTAGGACTCACTAAATGTTGTACATAGGGACATCCTTATTATTATCCCTATACAAAGTAACTAGGTCTTCTAAGGTTATGGCAGTAAGGGTTTTAACTATACTATCCTCTAATTTTTTCCAAACCAGGCTGCCTATATATAGTGAACTGCCATTACTAGCAGCTGATTTATCTATTGGCTCCACTAAGTGTAGTTTACCTTCAAGGGCTTGAACAATTTCTTTGACTGTTATTCTCTGGGGTCCCTGATTAAGTAAGTAACCACCATGGGCTCCTCTTACAGAATTTACCAAGCCTGCTCCTTTTAGAGGAATAATTATCTGACCTAAATACTTCTCAGAAATATTCTCAAGCCTGGCGATATCTTTAAGCAGAGTCGGACCATTGCCATAGCGCAAAGCCAAAGCCATCATTAATCTTAAGCCATAACGTATTCTAGTTGAAATCTTCATATTAACTTTTTCCTAGTAGCTATACTTTAAAATACTGCTCCATGGAAAAATAGCGCTCCCCGGTATCAGGAAGAATTGCTAATACATTTTTATTCGGCCCTAAGTCTTTGGCAACTTTTAAAGCAGCCCAAAGAGCAGCTCCGGAAGATATTCCCACAAAAATACCCTCTTCTTTAACTAGATCTTTAGATGTTTTAAAAGCGTCGTTGTCATCAACTTTTACTATCTCATCAATAATATCGCTATTTAAAATCTCTGGTATAAATCCGGCTCCAATACCCTGAATTTTATGCGGTCCGGGTTTCTCACCGGATAAAACAGCATTTGTTTTCGGCTCAACCGCTACTATTTTTATTTGAGGATTATTTTCCTTCAAAGCCTCTCCGACACCGGTTAAAGTGCCTCCGGTTCCTACACCAGCGATGAAAGCATCAAGAGAAAAATTTATCTGTTTAAGAATTTCTTTAGCCGTAGTTTCTTTATGCACCTTAGGATTAATTTTATTTTTAAATTGCTGAGGCATAAAACTGTTTGGTATCTGGCCTAAGAGCTCTTCGGCCTTTTTGATTGCTCCAATCATTCCGTCGGAAGCCGGAGTAAGCACAATTTCAACCCCAAAAGACTTTAGAATAAAAATTCGCTCTGTACTCATTAATTCCGGCATAGTTAAGATACAGCGGTATCCTTTTACTGCACAAACCATAGCCAAGCCTATACCGGTATTACCGCTAGTTGGTTCAATGATAGTAGCTTCCGGTTTTAATAAGTTTTCTTTCTCGGCTTGCTCAATCATTGCCAGGCAAATCCTGTCCTTTACACTGCCTCCAGGATTAAAAGATTCTAATTTAAGAAAAATATTCGCCATATTTTCAGTAACCATTTTATTTAATTTTACTATTGGTGTATTACCGATTAATTCCAATATATTACCGGCGTAACTTGATGAATTTGCCTCACTCATTTTGACCTCCTAATACTTTCTAATACTTTTTTTATGCTGGTGAGAGTCTTAGCGATATCAGTTGTTGTGTGGGCCGTAGAAAGAAAATTTGTCTCAAAACCAGAAGGTGAAAGATATATCTTTTGCCTCAATAAACCTTGATAAAATTTTTTAAAAAAGCTAACATCCTGGGTCAAAGCAGTCTTATAATTTATAACTTCAGACTCAGTAAAAAATATAGAAAACATCGAACCAATACTACTTACTCTTAAGTTTATTTTTAAGTCTTTAGCCAGAGAGATTATTTTCTCACTTAAGATCGTTGTCCTCTGATTAATTGCTTTATAGTTTCTAGAATTGGCTAAGGCTTTTAAGGTGACTATACCAGCAGTAACTGATAAAGGATTTCCCGAAAGCGTACCTGCCTGGTAAACATCGCCTAAGGGAGCCAGTAAGCTCATTATTTCTTTCCTCCCGCCAAAAGCACCTATAGGAAGACCTCCACCAATAATTTTTCCCAGGCAAGTTAAGTCTGCTTTTACCTTAAATAATCCTCCGGCTCCGGATAAACCAAGACGAAACCCGGTAATTACCTCATCAAAAATTAAAACTATCTTGTATTTATCAGCAATTTTTCTTAATTCCGGTAAAAATTCCGGCTTCGGTAAGATAAGGCCGCAATTAGCTACCACCGGCTCAACAATTATCGCAGCAATATCTTTGTGGTACTTTTTAACTGTTGTTTTAACCTGGTCTAGATTATTAAAATCAAGCGTAAGTGTGTGCTTAGTAAAATCTGATAAGACACCCCGGCTTGCCGGAATACCCAGGGTAGCCATACCTGAACCGGCTTTAGCTAAAAGATAATCAGCATGTCCATGATAGGAACCGGCAAACTTAATGATTTTATTTTTAGACGTATAGGCTCTGGCTAATCTTATTGCACTCATCACAGCTTCTGTTCCGGAATTAACCAGACGTAATTGTTCGATTGAAGGTACGGCCTTAATAATTATTTTGGCAAACTCAACTTCTCTTTTTGTGGCTGCGCCAAAACTTGTACCCTGAGTGATTGTTTTTTTAAGACTTCTTGTCACCAAGGGATTGGCATGGCCTAAAATTAAAGCGCCCCAGCTAAGACAATAATCTAAGTATCTTTTCTTATCTTCTCCATAGATATAGGCACCACTGGCTTTCTTAATAAAAACAGGACTATTGCCCACTGCTTTGAAAGAACGCACCGGGCTATTAACTCCTCCGGGGATAACTTTCTTAGCCTCACTAAAAAGTTTATAATTAATTTTTGTCATTACTTTATCCACTTTAATATTTCTTTAGCCCAGTAAGTAATAATAAAATCTGCCCCTGATCTTTTTATAGAAGTTATAGTTTCTAAAACCAAATCCTTTTCTACCTCTATAGCTTTAGACCCTGATTGCCTAGAGTAGGCTTTTATCATGCTATACTCACCGCTAACACTGTAGGCAGCTAGGGGAACTTTAAAGTTTTTCTTTGCTTGATATATAATATCTAGGTAAGCTAGGGCCGGCTTCACCATAACAATGTCAGCACCTTCAGCGATATCTTTTTTGATTTCACGTAAGGCTTCTTGAGGATTTCTAAAATCCATCTGATAAGTTTTTCTATCACCAAAACTAGGAGTTGACTTAAGAGCCGAACGAAAAGGCCCGTAAAAATTTGAAGCAAACTTAGCGGAATAAGCCATTATTCCGGTATTGTTAAATCCGTAACTGTCCAGATAAGTTCTAATAGCCTTGACCTGACCATCCATCATGGCCGAAGGGGCAACCAAATCACTTCCAGCCTCAGCATGTGATAAGGCTACTTTTGCCAGAACTTTTAAAGTAGCGTCATTATCAATTTCTTTATGCTTTTTGCCCTTAGTTTCCTTAATTATCCCGCAGTGTCCATGACTGGTGTAAGCGCAGAGACAAACATCACTTATAACAATTAAATCTTTAAACTCCTTTTTTACTGCTCTTATAGCCTTCTGCAAGGGTGCATCTTTTCTGTAAGCAAAAGTGGCTTTATTATCCTTTTTGCTAGATAAACCAAATAAAAGAATTGAGTTTAAATTTTTTATTTTTGAGATTTCTTTAATAAGCCGATCAACCGAAAAATGATTAACCCCGGCCATTTTAGCAATCGGCTCTTTTTTATTCTTACCCTCGACTACGAAAAAAGGCATTATAATATCCTTAGATTTCAATTGAGTTTGGCTGACCCAATTACGCAGAAAATCATTCTTTCGCAATCTCCTTAGGGTAGTAGTTGACATCTCTTAGCCTCCTTGGCAGTTACCTGGCCAATACAGCTGACACTGGCCTTTTGCGGCAGTGCCTTATAGCGCTTAATAAAATTTCTCACAGTTGAGGGACTGGTAAACATAAATTCTTTAAATGAATCCAGGCTAACATCCGGTAAATCCGGTGGCATAACATTCTTATAAGCAACTGAACTGATAATTTTTGCGCCTTGGGCTTTTAAAGCTGTCTCCAAACCCTTATCAGATATATCTGAACGGGAGAGAAAGACTTTTTTCCCTTTAAGATCTACCTTTTTAAAAGCCTCAATTAAATCTTTAGCTGATTCTTGTTGCGGTCTTAAGTCAGCTAAGATACCTCTGTGTTTGAGAGCTCTGAAGGTTGATTCTCCAACAACAGCAGCTTTGAGCCCATAAAGTTTGCGGTTGTCATAGTTTATAGCTTTAAGCCTGGTAAAAAAACACCTGACTCCATAACGGCTGGTAAAAACCAACCAATCATATTCACTTACTTTGGCTACCTTTTTATCAAATTCTCTGTAATCATCTAAAAGTTCTATTTTTATTAAAGGCAGGTGTTCATAAGTGCCTTTTAGAAAAAACCGCTCATCAGATAGTCCGGTAAAAAGAATAGATTTATTTTTCTTAAGCCAATTGTATTTTTTCTCCAAACCAACAACCGGACCAACAATAACAATTGCCGGAGCTTTAAGTTTATTTGTTTTAGCTAAAGCTGTGATATTGTCCAGATTTCCTATGAGCAATTTCTGAGTTAAACGGCTGATGTCCTGGATAATAGCAATTTTAGTACTTGGTTTTTTACCGGCAGCAATTAAATTATTAACTGAATTCTCTAAGCTGTTTACTGACATATATATGATAATTGTCCCCGACTTAGCTAAAATCTCCCAATCAAGGGAGCTTTCACTTTTCCGGCTGTCCTCTTGACCGGTAAGGAAAACACAAGTTGAAGACAAATTCCTTTCAGTTAAAGGTATCCCAGTATAGGCTGAGGCGGCAGAAGCTGCAGTAACCCCGGGGACTATTTCAAACTCAATATTGTTATTAACTAGGACTTCTAGTTCCTGACTTATCCGGCTAAAAATTGAAGGATCGCCATTTTTAAGTCTAGCTACTTTCTTGCCGGCTAAAGCATAATCTACAATTAACTTATTTATCTTTTCCTGATCTACTTTATGAGAGCCTAAAAACTCACCCTTCTTAGCCAACTTTCCGCAAGAGATCAACTTAGTCTCTGGTTTCAAATAATTAAAGATTCTTTTATCTACGAGGTAATCATAAATTACAATATCAGCCTGCTTTAAAATATTAAGGCCGCGGACAGTTATTAGATCGGGTTTACCCGGACCACCACCAATTAAATATACTTTTTCTTTCTTCATTACTTCTTCTCAATAATTACCGACCAATAATCTTCTATTTTTTCCTGGGTAACTATTCTATGCCCCTCAGCCTTTACTGAACCAGGAACATTATCTATAGGTTCGCCATCATCAAGATAAATCTCTAAAGTCTCTTTTGACTGTAGTTTTGCTAATTCAAGTTTCGTCTTAACAAAATTCATCGGACAAGCAACCCCGCGAAAATCTTTGACTACTCTTTCTTTTTTGTCAGAAGCTGCTTTTTTTTCTAAACCAGGTACTTTAAATCCAAAAGCATTATCCATATGCTCATAAAGATATTTAACCGCTTTAACTAAATCAGAAATTTTATCTTCCTCTTTAAGAAGTATTTGATGATTTTTACTAAACCCAGCGTCAATTACTTCTCTAAACGATGAATCTACCAGTTTGGTATCGAGAAAGTGCTGGCGAAAGCCGGTATATACATCCATTTCTACTTTTGGCTCCACTCCCCGGGTAATTAAAAGCATCCGAGTTGCATAGAAAACAAGATTGAAGAGAAGGAGTCCTCTGGCTTCGCCAGAAACAGGTGGGTTGTTGAGTTTTTCGGTTGTCTGGACAATATTTTTTAAATCAACATCAATTAAATCGAACAATCCGGCTGAGCACTCGCCCATGCCTCGTCCGGCTAAAGAAAAAATATCTTTTGATTCCCAGTCATAGTAGTAATTTTTATCCTCGGCCAAAGAAGGCACTTTAGAATATTTTTTACATAGCTCAACTAACTTATTATTTCCTTGGCTTGCTAAGTAATCCTGGTAAGTCTTAAACTCTTCTGCCTTTATATAGTCAGCCAGAAACTCTTTAACTAATTTAGGTAGATCTTTTGCACTAACTTCTCCTAATTTCTTAGAGAGTTTAGTCTCCTCATCCTTAATTACTCCTCCGGCTAAGACATTGTAAGCCGGATAGAGCTCGCCATCTTTGCGATTAGCTTTTCCAAAAAAACCTAAATCAGCAGCCGGGTGCTGGCCGCAAGAGTTAGGACAACCTGATATATTTACCTTTAAATTTGCTAATTTATCCAAATTAAGGTCAGAATCTCCTAAGGTGCTGATAAGAGAACGGGCCGCTCCCCTCGATAAACAGATACCCAACTGACAGGTAGAAGCACCGGCACAGGAAATTAACTTATCAAGTATAAAGGGGCGGTTAAACCCATTAAAATTTTCCTTTAAAAACAAGTAAAGATGAGACAAGTGTTTTTCCTTGATATTTCGCAAATTAATATTTTGGTCTTTAGTTAGACGAATTACATTCTCACCAAAAGGAATTAAAAACTGGGCTAATTTTAAGGCTTTTTCATTGGCAAGAAAGCCCAACTCAACCCCGACTATGATTGAAAACAAACCTTCTTGTTTCTGCTCTTTTACAAAACGCTCTTTCCAGATTCTGAAATCTTCTTGGTCTTTAACTGGGGAATCTCCCAAATCAGGGTCCAGGCCGATGTTTTCATTAGCTTTGATCTCTAAGGGCAGATAGTTTTCTTTTTCTACTGCTCCTAATTCCTGATCAAACCTCTTTCTAAATTCATCCTCACCTATATCATTAAAAAGGAAACGCAATCTTGCGGCATGTTTATTCTTTCTATTCCCATATTTCCAAAAAATATTCTTAATAGCTTTAGTTAAATTATAAACTTGGTCATCACTGATAAAATCCAGGAAAAAATGTCCTGGATTGGATTTAGCCCCCATGCCTCCGGCAACATAAACCTTAAAACCAATCTTTCCGTCTTTAACTCTTGCAATAAAGCCGATATCAGCTAAAGTTGCATAGCCGCGGTCTGAACTAGAAGAAGAAAAGGCAATTTTAAATTTTCGGGGAAGAGTCCAGGAGTCTTTTTCAGATATCAATCTTGTAGTTAAAGCCGTAGCATAAGGCGCCACATCAAAAATTTCATCTTTGGCTATACCGGAATCTTCCTGAGCAATAATATTTCTAACAGTGTTTCCCCCGCCGCCGCGGGAAGCCAGACCAATGTCGCGCAAAGCTTTGATAACCGGGATAATATCGCCTAACTTAACATAATGAACTTGTAATTCCTGACGGGTAGTAATGTGAATTTTTTCATTACCTAACCTCTCTGAAATCTTACTAATTTCTTCAAGTTGTTTAGGAGTAACGGTACCAGAAGCGCATCTAATTCTTACCATGTAAGTATCCACCTTTCTCTGTTCATAAACCCCAAAAGGAACACGGTGAGCCTTTAGTTCCGCTGGAGTAATCTCAGAAGCTATACACTTATTAATAAGCTCTTCTAAATTACTGATATCATCATCAAATTTATCGGGTAAATTATAAGTCTGCATCGTTAATTACCTCTATTTCCTGGAGTTCTACCTTAGAATTTTTTATCTGAAAAGACTTTACATCTGCACTTTCCCCGGCTGTAGACACAATTACATAACTATAGGTAGGGTCATAAGCTAATCTTATATCTTCATCTGAAGGCCTGGCAGGGCTTTGGGGATGGCTATGATAAACCCCTGTTATCTTTAAACCCTTAGCCCGAGTATCCCTTAAAACATCAAATTGATCTTTCTGGTCAAAAGAAAAATGCTCAGGACTCTGGTCAATATTATTAAGTTCATAGTGCTTAACCACTACCCCGTTTTGAGAAGCTAAGTAGCCGCAAGCCTCAATTGGTGCGTCTTTTTTAGCATGGGCAATAATGGCCGTAATTATATCTTTTTTAATTTTCATTTTTTTTCTTTAAATCACAGACTGGTTGTTCTTCGTCAATTAATTCAGTTATTGTCGGTTTTTTGCCGCAAATCGGACAATCAGGGTTCTTATTAAATTTAACTGTCCTGAATTCCATATCTAAAGCATTAAAAATCAATAAACGGTTGGTAAGGAGTTTTCCCTTATCAATAATAAATTTAAGAGCTTCAGCTGCCTGGATTGTTCCCAACATTCCGGCAATTGCGCCTAAAATTCCTGCCTGAGAGCAAGTTGGTACAGCATCCCGGGGGGGAGGCGTCTTAAAAAGGCAGCGATAACAAGCATTGCCCGGGGTATAAGTAAGAGTTTGACCGTCAAAACGCAAAATCCCTCCATGGGAAAAAGGCTTTTTAGATAGAACACAAGCATCATTAATGAGAAATTTTGCCGGAAAATTATCTGTACCATCAATAATAAAATCATAATCCTTAATGGCTTCCTTTATATTGCCTGAGTAGAGACGCTCTTTATAAGTTATGACCTTAACATCAGGGTTGATCTGTGAAATTTTCTCCTTAGCTGAGATGACTTTTTCTCTTCCTACATCAGGAGTAAAGTGAATAATCTGACGCTGTAAGTTAGAGGTATCAACTAAGTCGGAATCTACTATACCTAGAGTTCCTACACCGGCAGCTGCTAAGTAAAGTGCAGCTGGTGCGCCCAGGCCGCCAGCACCGACAATTAAAATCTTAGATTTTAAGATTTTCTCCTGCCCCTCAATGCCAACATCTTTTAAAATTATGTGGCGGCTATATCTTTCCAACTGACTTTCACTAAAATCCATCTATACCTCCAAAGCCTGGCTGATATCATAAATCAGATCTTTTGAGTCTTCGATGCCTACAGCCAATCTAATCATGGTTTCTCTTAGCCCCATCTCTTCTCTTAATTTCTGATCATACTCACAAAAAATAGTAGAAGACGGGTGTATGATTAAAGAGCGGTTATCATTTAAATTGGTCGATCTTTTAACGAGCTTTAACTTATTCATAAATTTATAGCAGGCATCTTTACTGCCTAAATCAAAAGTAAGTAAGCTGCCTGGTTTACCGGAAAATTGTTTATTAGAAAGTTCATAGTATGGTGAAGACGCAAGGCCAGGATAATTAACTTCCTTTACGCGTTTATCTTTATCTAAGAATTTAGCAATTTCTAAAGCATTGGCACAGGAGGCATCAATACGCAAGACCAAAGTCTCAAGACCAATACTCTGTAAAAAAGCATTGTAAGGCGAAAGGCAGGATCCCAGATTTCTATAAACTTCCTTTCTTAACTTATATAGGAAAGCATTGGGCCCAAATTTCTTAACATCATCTTTTAACTTATCATTCTTAGACCAATCAAAAGTTCCATTATCAATAATTAGACCCCCTACTGAAGTCGCTCCTCCGGAAAGGTACTTTGTGCTTGAGAGAACTTCTATATCCACCTTAAACTCCTTGGAATTAAAGATATAAGGAGGTGTGAGGGTAGTATCGGCAATTAAGACAATGCCTTTTCCCTTAGCTATTTTTGCCAAAGCCTCAATGTCAACAACTTCCAATTGGGGGTTGGTTATGGTTTCAAAAAATATAGCTTTGGTTTTCTCATCTATCAAAGCAACTAGATCACTGGCTTTGGTTAAGTCAGCGTAACGACTCTCAAGGCCCCAAGGTTTAAGGGTCTTCTCAAATAAAGAGAAAGTATTACCAAAAAGGTGTTTACTGGTAATAATATTATCCCCCTGGCCGGCTATGGCTAAAATGACATTGGCAATTGCAGCCATGCCTGAGGAGAGAGCAATAACTCCTAAGGAATCAGTAACCGCCTTTATCTTTTGCTCAAAGTTCTCAATTGTCGGATTACTGATACGCGAATACATATGGGCGGGCTTCTTACCGGCAAAAGCAAGCTCAATATCTTCAGCCGTCTTAAATCCAAAAGCCACATTATCATAAATCGGCATATGCAAGGCTCCGTGAGGGTCTTCTTTTAAGAACTTATTATGTAAGATCTTTGTAACAAAATTTAAATCTTTCATGCCTCTCCTTTTTTGTTGGAGTATAAACTACTTACCCCCACCCATAAAATAAAGAAAATCTATTTTATCTCCGTCTTTTACCTGTGTGCTACCCAAATCTTTTTTATCAACAAACTCTCCGTTACGCTGAACAGAAACAACTTCCGGATTCTCAACTTTACTTATTGTAAGCAACTCTGAAACTGTTATCTCCCCTTTATCTAAGTTGACTTCTTTATCGTTTACAGTAATCTTCATAAATACTACCTCCTTAGGAATACCTTTGACTTTAAATTGCTCTGATCGAGCACACTTAAAAGCTTTAATAACTCATTACTGGCTTTTTTTACTACTATTGCCAAAGCCCCTTGTAAAGGGTGTGGTTGCACAATTGAAATCGAAATACGCTGTGATATTCTCTCTTCTAAACCAAGACGAATAAGACCGGCAGCTGCAAGTAAGACAGCATCTAAGCCGCTCTCATCTAAGAGCTTTAAGCGTTGACCGATATTGCCTCTTATATCAATAATTTCAAAATCAGGGCGATATTTTTTAATTTGTTCTTTTCTCCGCTTACTGCTGGTTCCAATTTTTGCTCCTTTAGCTAAATCATTTAGTTGGACATCACCCTTAGAAACAATAACATCGTAAGGGTCAATTGAATCAGTTACAGCTGCAAGTAATAAACTTTCATTTAAAGTATCAGCTAAATCCTTAGCGCTATGAACAGCAAAATCTATCTGACCACTTATAAGAGCCTGATCAATTTCTTTTGTAAAAAAGTCACTGCCCTCAATATCAGAAATAGGGGTTTGTTTATCTTTATCACCGTAGGTATCAATACCTACAACCTCTGCCTTTATATCAGGGTAGAATTTCCTTAAACTCTCTAAGACCTCATCTACCTGCTTTAAGGCAAGAGGGCTGGTTCTTGTGCCGATTCTGTATATTTTTTCCATAAGTTTTCTGCTTCTCGGTTAATTAAAATTTGTGCCTTCTTGGCAGCTTGAGCTTTTTTCTGGCGATTACTTTGGATAACTGCATCTAAATCTTCCAGGCAAAATAGCTCTATGTCCTCTATCTGCTTAATTTCCGGATTCACATCTCTAGGTAGAGCTAGATCTAAAATAAGAAGACTCTTAGCTATCCTATCACTTCGATTTTTAAAACTGCTTTCGATAGTATCCTTATTAATTATAAAGTGTTTACTTGCCGTTGCCGTAATAACAATATCGGCTTCAGCCAGATTTTGTTTTAAATCATCAAAGGGCACAGCTGAGGCAGCTATCTTCTCAGCCAAGACCTTAGCCTTGTCATAGGTTCTATTAGAAACAAATATTACTGAGGCTTTTGCTCTCTTTAAATACTTTAAAACTAACTCTGTTACTTTTCCTACACCAACAAGAAGAATTCTTTTGTCAGTTAAGCTGCCTAGCCTCCCTTTTATAAACTCAACCGCCACGCTTCCCACTGAAACCTTTCCTTGAGAAACCCGGGTTTTTGAATGGACTTCTTTAGCTGTACTTAAAGCAGCGGAAAATATATCTTTAAGGGTTTTATTAACTGATTTTTCTTCCTTTGCTGCTAAGTAAGCTGACTTTACCTGACCTAAAATCTGCAATTCACCGACAATTAAAGAATCCAGACCACAGGTAACTTCAAGCAAATGTCTTAAAGCTGTCTCATTACTATATTTATAAAAGTAAGAGTATGCTGTTTTCTCAGCTACCCCATGGAATTGGCAAATAAAATCAATTAATCTTTTTTCAGCCAGCTCCAAAGAATCAGTACTAAGATAAAACTCGGTCCGGTTACAAGTAGAAAGAATAACTATTTTTCTTAGTAATTGGTCCTCTCTTAATAAGGCGTAAGCCTGAATCAACCTACGCCGGGAGTAAGATAGCTTCTCTCTTACCTCTAAAGGACTATAATTATAATTAGTGCCAATAACAAAGAAATTCACTAATTCTCCCTTTTTCCTGGTAATAGTTAAATCTTACTAAATA
>CAJXAF010000036.1 GCA_913050175.1 uncultured bacterium | reverse complement strand
TAAACTCTCAATATCACCAACAGTACCTCCTATTTCAACAATAACTACATCAATTTTTTGGCCAAAAGAAACCTTCTTAATCATATTTTTAATCTCATCGGTAATATGAGGTATTATTTGTACTGTTTTTCCTAAATAATCTCCGTGCCTTTCTTTAGTTATAACTGAATAATATATTTTTCCGGTTGTAATATTATTAGCCTTGGTCAACTTTGCATTAGTGAAGCGTTCATAGTGACCTAAATCAAGGTCGGTTTCGGCGCCATCATCAGTAACATATACTTCACCGTGTTGAAAAGGATTCATCGTACCGGGATCAACGTTTATGTAGGGATCGCACTTAATGACTGTGACTTTTAAACCGCGTGATTCAAGCATCTTGCCGATAGAGGCTACGGCAATACCCTTTCCTAAGCTTGACACAACGCCACCGGTTACAAAAATATACTTTGCCATCTTATCTCCTCTTCTCTAACATTTTTTTAGATACTCGTCTTGGTATATGAGTCGGATACTTCCCCGAAAAACAAGCAACGCAGAACTGATCACGGGAAAAAGGCATAGATTTAAGCATGCCATCCATGCTTAGATATTGGAGGCTGTCTAAACCTATATAATCTCTTATCCAATCAATACTACTCTTAGCGGCAATGAGTTCACGCTTAGTAGGAAAATCTATCCCATAGAAACAAGGCGATACTATCGGTGGACAACTGACCCGCATATGCACTTCTTTGGCTCCGGCATCACGCAAGGTTCTTACCCTGCTTTTAGAAGTAGTGCCCCTTACTATGGAATCTTCAACTATTAAAACTCGCTTCCCCTTTAAGACTTCTTTTATAGGATTAAGTTTTACCCTTACTCTGAAATCACGGATCTCCTGTGAAGGTTGGATAAAGGTCCTGCCCACGTAGTGATTTCTAATCATACCTACTTCAAAAGGTATGCCCGACTCTTCAGCATAACCCATAGCTGCGTAGTTTCCTGAATCAGGAATTGGCATAACAATATCGGCATCAATAGAAGACTCCTTAGCTAATTGCCGACCAAGCTGTTTTCTCACCAGATAAACATTATTACCAAAGATATTGCTGTCAGGACGGGCAAAGTAAATATATTCAAATATACAACAAGAAAGCCCATTTTTAGGAAAAGGCCTTATAGACTCGACCTTACCATCAGGATAAATAAAGACAGCCTCTCCCGGATCCACATCTCTTATGTATTCAGCTCCGATTAAATCCAAAGCGCAAGTTTCAGAGGATAGAACGTATGAACCATCGTATTTGCCCAAACATAGAGGCCTGAATCCGTGAGGATCTCTTGCTCCCACTAAAACTCCATCGACCATAAGAGCTAAAGAGTAGGCCCCTTCTAGTTGGGAAAGAGCATTGGCAATTTTCTTCTTTATATCGGTTTCTTTTGACTTAGCCAGAAAATGGATAATTACCTCTGAATCCATAGAAGTCTGGAAAATTGAACCTTTATCTTCTAAGTCTTTTCTTAAGGTTAAAGTATTAGTAAGGTTACCGTTGTGAGCTATAGCAATATGACCGCGTTTATGTATTACCATAAATGGCTGGATATTTTTTTCAAAGCTTGAGCCAGTTGTCGAATACCTGACATGACCAATAGCTAAACTCCCCTTTAAAACTTTTAAAGTCTTCTCTGCGAAGACATCACCAACCAAACCCATGCCCTTGCTAACCCTCTCTTTCTTGCCGTCATAGGCAACAATGCCTGAGCTCTCTTCGCCTCTATGCTGAAGAGCATATAGACCAAGATAAGTTAATCTGCTTGCTTCTTTATGACCAGTAATACCGAATATTCCGCACATATTAAATCCTAATATTAATTAGTAAAATACTCCTGCATAGGTTTAACTTCAAAGTCTTCTTTTATTATTGACTCAATACCATTTACAGCCGCTTGGGCTCCCTGGATAGTAGTAATACAGGGAATTCCCTGCATAGTCGCCAGACTCCTGATTGGCTTCATGTCAGATTGACCTTTTTTACCAGAAGGAGTATTAATAACTAGCTTAATTGTCCCGCTTCTAATCATATCGAGTAATTTTGTATCACCTTCACTAATTTTTCCCACAACCTGGGCGGGGATATTGTTTGAGTGGAAAGCCTTGTAAGTTCCTTTTGTAGCAACTATATCAAAACCTAAATCAGAGAGTTTTTTAGCAATAAAAACTATATTCCTCTTATCGCCACTCTTAACACTTATAAATACAGTTCCTTTTCTGGGTAAACCCTGATTGGCTGCAAGTTGAGATTTATAGAATGCCCGGCCGAAAGAAGTATCAATGCCCATGACCTCGCCTGTAGATTTCATTTCCGGACTTAGGATTATGTCAACTCCTGAAAAACGTGAAAACGGCAGGACTGACTCTTTTACTGAAACATGATTTATTTTTTTCTCTTCAGTAAAATCGAGAGCTTTTAAACTCTCTCCGACCATAACTTTTGAAGCTATTTTGGCTAAAGGAACGCCAATGGTTTTACTTACAAAAGGAATGGTGCGTGATGCCCGGGGATTAACTTCTAAAACATAAACTGTATCTTTTTTTACGGCAAATTGAATATTCATCAGACCTTTAACTTTAAGTTCTTTGGATAAAGCAAAAGCTGTTTTTCGAATAGTGTCGATAATATTATCATCTAAAGTATGCGGCGGTAAAACACAAGCTGAATCTCCGGAGTGAACTCCGGCTTCCTCAACGTGCTCCATAATTCCGCCAATTACAGTAAGCTGACCATCGCTAACAGCATCGACATCAACTTCGACTGCATCTTGCAAAAATTGATCAATCAATACCGGGTGCTCCTGTGAAACCTCTTTAGCTTCCTGCATAAACTCTTCTAAGGCTTCATCATCATAAACAATGCGCATTGCCCGGCCTCCTAAAACAAAAGAAGGCCTTACTAAAACCGGATAACCAATATTGTGTGCCTCGCCTAAAGCTTCTTCTATAGAATTAGCTGAACCATTTGCCGGCTGGTTGATTTTAAGTTTTTTAATTAAGGTTGAAAATTCACCCCTATCTTCGGCCCGATCAATAGACTCAACACTGGTTCCAATTATCGGCGCTCCCATTTCCTCTAACCTCTTTGCCAAGTTCAGAGGAGTTTGTCCGCCAAACTGAACTATTACACCTTGGGGCTTTTCCTTATCAATTATGTTCATCACATCTTCTAAAGTCAATGGCTCAAAGTATAACTTATCAGAAGTATCATAATCCGTAGATACTGTTTCCGGGTTTGAATTAACCATTATTGTCTCATAGCCTAGCTCTTTTAAAGCAAAGGAAGCATGACAACAGCAATAATCAAACTCTATACCTTGGCCTATCCGATTAGGCCCTCCCCCAAGAATCATAATTTTCTTCTTATCTGAAACCCTGGCTTCGCATTCATCCTCATAAGTTGAATAGTAGTAGGGCGTATGAGCCTCAAATTCAGCAGCGCAAGTATCGACCAATTTAAAGGTGGCTACAACACCCAGCTCTTTTCGATAGCTCCTTACTGCAATTTCACTGGTATTAAATATAGTTGCCAGTTGTTGGTCACCAAAACCATATTGCTTGGCTTCTTTTAAAAGTTCCTTAGAAACTTTAGCTAATTCTTTTTTCTCTAGCAAAGCTTGCTCAAGTTCAACAATCTGCTTTATATTATCAATAAACCAATAATCTATCCCGGTCATAGCAACTATGTCTTTAGACGCATAACCTTTAAGCATTGCATACTTAATATAAAATATCCTTGAAGCGTTTGGTTCCTGAAGACGAAGCCTGATTTTACCATCGGAGATATCCTGATAATCTAATTTATTATCCAAGCCGCTGTGGCCTATCTCTAAACCTCGCAACCCCTTGCCCAAAGCTTCCTTGAAAGTACGGCCAATAGCCATAGTCTCGCCGACAGATTTCATGGAAATTCCTAAAACATCTTTAGCTTCAGGAAATTTCTCAAAAGTAAAGCGTGGTATCTTAACCACACAGTAGTCAATTGTTGGTTCAAAGCTAGCCGGCGTTTCTTTAGTTATATCGTTTTGAATCTCATCTAAAGTTAATCCTACTGCAAGTTTGGCGGCAAATTTGGCAATGGGAAAACCGGTTGCTTTAGAAGCAAGAGCAGAACTCCTTGAAACACGAGGATTCATTTCAATTACCACCATGCGTCCATCTTTAGGGTTTAGGGCAAACTGAATGTTTGAGCCTCCGGTTTCTACACCAATTTCCCTAATGATGGCTAAAGAAGCATCACGCATCTTTTGATACTCGTAATCAGTTAAAGTCTGCGCCGGAGCAACAGTTATTGAGTCTCCAGTGTGAACACCCATAGGATCAAAATTTTCGATTGAGCAGACAATTACCACATTGTCTTTCTTATCGCGCATCACTTCCAGTTCATACTCTTTCCAGCCAATAATTGACTCTTCAATAAGAATTTCACTACTCATACTGTTTTTAAGTCCCAGATCAGCGATCTTTTCAAATTCTTCCTGAGTAGTAGCAATTCCTCCTCCGGTACCACCAAGAGTAAAACTTGGCCTGATAATTACCGGCAAACTTATAGTTTTTAAGACTTGGCGGGCCTCTTCAATTGTATGGGCTAAATCACTTTTAGGTAAATCCAGGCCGATTTTTAACATAGCTTTTTTAAAATCATCCCGATTTTCAGCTTTTTTAATAGTATCGTAATCAGCTCCAATCATCTTAACCTTATACTTCTCTAAGACACCCTGTTCAAATAACTGCATGGCAGTATTTAAACCAGTCTGCCCACCCAGAGTAGGCAAGAGGGCATCTGGTTTTTCTTTCTTGATGATTTTTTCAACTACATCGGGAGTTATCGGCTCAATATAAGTAGCATCAGCAATCTGGGGATCGGTCATGATAGTTGCCGGATTGGAATTTATCAAGCAGACTTGGTAACCCTCTTCCCGAAGAGCTTTGCAGGCTTGAGTCCCTGAATAATCAAATTCACAAGCCTGACTTATTACTATCGGACCAGAGCCAATAATTAGAATTTTTTTAATATCTGTTCTTTTAGGCATAAATTTAGTTTAATTGGTAAAGACTACTTAGATGTAGTCTTACAGCCATTGTGTTTTCGGATTAATTCTATAAATTCCCCGAATAAATAATTTGCATCATGCGGTCCGGGTGCACTCTCCGGGTGAAACTGAACTGAGAATATCGGCATATTTTTGTGCCTTAAACCTTCAAGGGTGTTGTCATTTAAATTTATATGAGATATCTCCAAATTATCTTTATTTAATGAGTCGAGGTCAACACAGAAGCCGTGGTTCTGGGAAGTAATGGAAATTGCACCGCTTTTTAAATCTTTTACCGGATGGTTACCGCCATGATGACCAAATTTTAATTTAAAAGTCTTTCCACCTAAAGCCAAACCCAGCATTTGCTGGCCAAAGCAAATTCCAAACAAAGGTACTTTACCTAAAAGTTTTTTCACTTGGCTAACTACATAAGGAACAGCGGCTGGATCTCCCGGCCCATTGGAAAGCAATACCCCGTCGGGATTCTCTTTTAATATATCTTCGGCAGAAGTTTGAGCCGGCACAACCATAACTTGACAACCAGACTGAGCTAAATTTCTTAAAATACTGTATTTGACCCCACAATCAAGTACAATAATTTTAATTCTTCCTTCTTTACTCCAAAAATAAGGCTTAGAGCAGGTTACCTCTTTAACTAAGTCAAGACCGGCTAAAGCCGGTACTTTTTTAACTTTTGCAGATAAAGAATTGTCATCAAGATCTTCGGTTGAAATTAGTGCCTTCATTGCGCCGCCGAGCCTAATATGTTTAGTTAAAGCCCTGGTATCAATACCTTCAATCCCAATTATATTATTTTCTTTTAAGTAATCATCTAAGTGTTTTTTGCTTCGCCAATTGCTAGCTACCCGGCTGCATTCTTTGACTATAAAACCTTCAACAAAAGGTTTACTTGACTCTACATCCTCATCATTGACCCCGTAATTTCCAATCAAAGGATAAGTCATGGTAACGATTTGCCCCTTATAAGAAGGGTCGGTTAAGATCTCCTGATAACCGGTTAAGCTAGTATTAAAAACAACCTCTCCGGAAGTTTCGCCAACTGCCCCAAAAGAGAAGCCGTTAAAGACCCTGCCGTCTTCCAAAATAAGTTTTGCTCTTATTTTGTCTTGCATTTAAATTCTTTGGTATGTAGATTGTTAGAAAAATAGTGAAAGCGTCCCCCCTTAAAATTAAGGAAGAACGCCTTTGTCCCTGTGGATATATAGCTCATTAATTCTGTGATTATCTAATATTTTTAAGATTTAGTCAAGAAATTTATTTCTATTTAATAATATAATAGTTAATTATTATATTCATATCTTTAAAGGCTGTTTTACCTAGACAAGTTTAGTAATTTCTGATATCTTAAAACTATATGAAGCACTCCTTAAAAACCGGAATAAGTTTTGGTCTTACCTCAGGAATAATTACAACCTTAGGGCTTATGGTGGGGTTATATTCCGGGAGCCGCTCTAAAATTTTAGTAATTGCCGGCATAATCACTATAGCAATATCCGATGCTTTCAGCGATGCTTTAGGCATACACATATCTGAGGAGTCAGAAAACAAACATAGCCATAAGGAAATTTGGGAGTCGACTCTCTACACTTTCCTGGCAAAATTCATCTTCTCCTCTAGTTTTATTGTGGCTTTATTGTTCTTTCCTCTAAAGGCAGCAATTATTATTAATATAGTCTGGGGCTTATCTTTACTAATAGCCTTCAATATCTATCTTGCCTGGGGACAAAAAGCTAATACCTGGAAGGTAGTAGTTGAACACCTCTCAATAGCTTTGCTGGTAATTTGCCTGACTCATTTCATCGGCAAAGTGATCTATACTTACTTTTCTTAAATTAAATCTTTAAGGTGGCGTCTAAAAAAGCGGTGCACTAAAACTAGAATAATCGCGCTAATAAGGATTGTTATCGCCACTTTAAGAGAAAAACCCAAAGAAGCAATACCTAAAGTGACCCCTGAGGCCGGAGGGTGCTCGGTGTCAGTAACAACCATAATAAAGATAGAACAGCCAACTGCCAGAGCACAAATTGCAACTGAGGCTATATGTCCATTATGAGGAATTAAAGAAAAAACTGCCCCTGAACCAATACCTACTATATATCCACCTAAAACATTTCTGGTTTTAGCAATTATACTCTTGGGCATAGCAAAAACCACAAAAGCACTGGCTCCGATAGCTGCCACAATAACAGCCTGTTCAACCCCTAAAACCAGCAAGACTAAGAAGATTGCTATAGCCGCACAGAAGCTTTGAAAGACATAGTGCTTCCAGTGAGCACGGAATTCCTGATCAATTTTTAAAAATGTTTTTTTCATAAAAATACCCTTCTAAAGCAACAACTTTTCTAATAAGCTGTTTTTAAGATTTCATAGACATCATTAGTGTCTAGCTTAGAATAGCTTCCTATAGAACCGAATTTTGTTGCCTTCTTAGCCATCTGGCCAAGACTACCTTCTTCTACTCCTACATCTTTTAAGCGAGACGGCAGCCCTAGACTTTTAAAGAAGGCTTTTGTTTGCTCAATCGCATCCCGGCCAATAGCAGCATCATCCTGACCCTGGAGAGAAAAAACATTCCTGCCATAATCAGCAAATTTGCCAGAATCCTTGGCTCCTAAAACATATTCCATCCAGTAAGGCGTAATTATAGCTAAACCCAAACCATGAGCTATATCATAAACTGCGCTTACAGCGTGCTCAATGAAATGTGTAGACCAGTCTCCGGTCTTGCCGCAGCTAAGCAGACCATTTAAGGATAAACTGCTTGCCCACATCAATTGGGCCCGGAATTCATAATTATTCGGTTTAGTTAAAACTTTGGCTCCATAATGAATACAGGTCTTCATTAAACTCTCGGCCAATCTATCTTGAAGAAAAGTTCCTTTTTCCGGACTAAAATACTGCTCAAGGAGGTGGCTATAGATATCTACAACCCCGTAAGCACTCTGTTTACTAGAAACAGTAAACGTATAGCTGGGATCAAGTATGGAAAACTTAGGTTTTAAGATATCGTGGCCGATGCCGAGTTTTTCTTCTGTATCTTTATTACTGATTACTGAAAATCCATTACTCTCTGAACCGGTAGCTGAAAGAGTTAAAATAACTCCTATGGGCAGGGCTTTAATAATTTCGGATTTTTTTATAAAGAAATCCCAGGGATCTTTTTCTGAGTAAACTCCACAAGCAATAGCCTTAGCGCAATCAATAACGCTGCCGCCGCCAACTGCTAAGATAAAATCTAACTCATGGACCCGACAGAGAGCAATCCCCTGGCGAACACTTGATATTTTAGGGTTTGGCTCAATACCGCTAAGCTCATTGAATGATATCTTGTTTTCATTAAGTATACTAACAAGCTCCTGGTGGATGCCATTGGTTTTTATGCTGCCTTTGCCGTAAACCAAGAGAACCCTGGCCGAATACTTCTTTATCTCGCCAGCAATACCCTTAATTTTATCTTTACCAAATAATATCCTTGTCTCAGCCTGATAATCAAAGTCTAGCATATACCCCTCCCTTAATTAAAAACAAGCTTAACCATCTCCTCAATAACAGAATTTATATTGTATTGACTGTCTAACTTAAAAACATAATCAGCATACTTCTCATATAAAGGTTGGCGTTCCTTAAAGACTTCTTTTAAGGTTTTTTCTTTGATCCCAATTAATCCCCGGTTGGGAACATTCGATATCCACCTTGAAATGTCACCAAAGTCAGCCTCTAAATGTATGACTTTTGAATTCGCTTTTAAAAATTCCATAGCCTTAGCTGAATAGACTACGCTGCCGCCGGTAGCAATAACCACCTGCTTATTTAATTCTAATTGAAGTATTGTTTTTTCTTCGATCTCTAAAAATCTATCCTCACCTTGCGAGTTAACTATTTCCTGTAAGCTTGATTTTTCTTTAAGACTGATACAATCATCGCTATCGATAAAATCACAATTCAAAGCCTTAGCTAAAGCCCTTCCAATTAAGGTTTTACCAACCCCGGCCATACCAATTAAAGTTATATTCATATTTAAACTTAAGCTGATAGTAGTTTTTGACCAAAAATTATAGCTTTTTGACGAATTGATTCGCTATTTTTTAATTTTTCGCTAGAGTGTATAAAAGGAATCAGTAAAGATTCATAATTATTTCCCATGAATTTGGCAAAGATATTAAAAAGTTGGTTTAAAGAACTGAAATCACTGCCTCCCCCAGTTGAAACTAAACCTAAGGTGATGTGCTCTAAATTATGGTCAAAAGATTTTGTCTGCTCATTATACTTAAAAAGAGAGTACATTCTATCGGTAAAAGCTTTAAGTTGTGCTGTTGGCCCAAAAAAATAAAGTGGTGTTGCAAAGATTAAAATATCGTAACTAGGGATATCAACTAGTATTTTTGACACCTCGTCTTCAACAATACATTCAAACTTATCGCTAGACTGACACCCCATACAGGCACGGCAACCAAATGATTGAAAATCAAGCCCGGCAACATCAATAATCTCTACCAATGCACCCAGATCCTTAGCACCTTCACTAACCCAGTTTACAACTGTCTTGGTATTGCCCTCTTTCCTAGGGCTACCAGATAAAATTAAAATCTTCTTAGCCAAGTCTACTCTCCTAAAGTCAAATCTCTAATCAAATATTTTCTGAAATAATATTTTAAACTGAAAAAACGAGCAGGACGCCAATTCCAATCCAAATAATAGTAAATATCTTAGCCGTACTTTCTTTAGTATCTAGAAACTTCTTGATTATGTCCTTCATTTTTTTCTCACCACGAACAAAAATGAAGACAGCCTTGAGAATAGCCAATACGCCTAAGATTACTAAGAGGCCTCTCCATTTAGCTAAGCCAGAAGCAAAAAGGAAATTTAAACCCAAGAGAAAACTGACTACAGCCCCCAGATAAATTCTCTTTCCTACCAACCAAAACTCAGCATATTTTTTTAAAAACTCAGAATTAATCAAATTAATCGATCCAAAGCCAACATAGAGAAGACCTAAGATTTTAACTACTGCCAACATAAAGCACCCCCTTTTCTCTAATTATAGCAAAAAATACCCTTTAGGCCTAAGACATTATTGCATAAGTTACCAGGAAAATTCTTTATACCTGTTCCAGATTTCCCCTAAGGCCTCTTTCGCCCCTAAAGGAATCTTAATATCTACAAGATGAGAAACTTCTGTTTTACTGGGATTTATTTCAATGGTTAGCTTGTTATTTGCCTTAGCTAAAAGTATTGGTTCCTGAATATAAGGGAAAACACTAGTGGTACCAATAGAAAAATATATGTCAAAACCGCTTGTTAGGTGCTTAATAAGCTTTTCGACCTTTTTATGGTCCAACATTTCACCGAAAAAAACAACATCAGGACGTATAAAAGCATTACAATCAGGGCAAAGAGGTGGAATTTCTATTTGGCTATAATTAACAACAAAAAGGCGCCAATCACACTCCGGGCAATATAACTTGTGCATATCGCCATGAATATCAATTATCTTAGTTGAACCAGCTTGTTTATGAAAACCGTCAATATTCTGGGTTAAGACTAAAACCTCCTCAAAGCAGGATTCAAACTTAGCTATAATTTCATGGGCTAAGTTAAATTTAGCATTACGGCACTTACTTTCAATTTCTGATAAGTATTTCCAAGTTAAGGAAGGGTTGTTTTTAATGGTTTCTCCGGATAAAGCCGACTCAACCGGCAGGCCATCTTCGGTCTCTTTATTATTGTATAACCCGCCTATTCCCCGATAGGTTGGCAAACCTGATTCAGCTGATATTCCGGCACCGGTAATAAATAGCACCCTTCTGCTCTTAGACAGGGCTTTAACAATTTTTTCTATCCTAGAATTATACGACTCTAAGTCTTTCATGGATTAGAATTAATTAATATTTTGCGGAAGAAAATTAAAATTTGAAAGGTTGAATCGAAGAGAGTTCTCTAACTATTATTATGTTGCTTATTCATTTTGAGCTAAAAAAGCATCTAGATGAGTGTCAGCCTCCTCCATTGTGGCAAAAATATAGTCGGGTATAGCTTTAACCAACTCAAAGACTTTTTGTACCTTTGGCTGTAAATTTGTTACCATCAAAATACTTTTCTTAGCTTCAAGGGTCTGCTTGGTACGAAAGATTATGCTTAACCCCATACTAGTTATAAAATTGACTCCCTGCTTGTTCAAAATAATAACTTTCGTCTCATCATTTAAAATAGGCTCGATTGCACGCTGGAGATCAGGGGAAGTTTCAGTATCGATTGAACCCTCAGGGGGAACCACAAAAACTCCCGGTTCTTTCTTGGTTATATTGACTTTCAGTAACATTTTTTGGGTTAAGAATTTAGATATCAATGCATTATACCACCGATCGCAAAATCGTCATCAATTTCTTCATTGATGCTCTCAAGCATATCATCAACTCTTTGGAGTTCTTCCAAATTGCTGGCTGCACTGTTTTGGGGATCGTTCATGGGAAAGTCTTCATGTACCCAATCAATGCTGGTATCAGACCGGCTCAAGCCGTCAAAGGCTTGATAAACTGCATCTTTAGACTCACTGTAGGTAAATACATCAGGATCAGAATTATCCCGATTGCTTTGCTGGAGAGATTCTTCATAAGTAATGACTGATTCGATATCCTTATGGTAGTATTTTATAGGGACACCCCAGACATCAAGAACAAAAAATTCATCGGTTTTCTCAAGCAGAGGGGCACTTACAGTCCTACCGTTTTTAAGAGTTACGGTCTCAGTAAAGGCACCTAAACTAAAGAAAATAATAAAAATTAATATTAGAAGCAATGGCCACGATTTCATTGCTTAAAATACCTCCTCCTAAGATAAATCAGGCTTTTTTACTGCCAAAAGCCTGTAAAAAAAGAAACTGGACCCGTGGCTTTTAAGCAACAAGTCCAGTTTTCACTTGTTTATACCCTACATTTACTAGTATTTCAAGTAAATGCCTGGTTTTAAATACTTATTTTCTAGAAAAATGCTTCTTATCCAGTAAATCCTTACGCTTAAATAGCGTAGTCCAGTCATTTTCCCTAAAATTGACTTCAGCAATAGAAGCACAATCATACTTGGAAAATATATAACTGGCTAGCTCTTTAAAAGTTTTAACAAGTGCTCGCCTTAAAGTGGTATTATCAAAAATAAAATAATTACCGTCTTTAGCGAAAACACATATGGCATGGCTGTTAAATAAACGAAA
>CAJXAF010000035.1 GCA_913050175.1 uncultured bacterium | reverse complement strand
TATTTTTATCTTCTAACACCAGAAATCAACTTAGATGAATTCTTGGTGGAATTAACCTTTTTCTCATAGAATTAGTTTAGCAGATTATAGTTAAAGAGACAAGAGGAATTGTGTGCGATATTTTATTGAGGCTAATTTTGGTTATAAAAAAAGGAGCGTAAATAAAAAATACTGTCTCTTTATTTTACAGCGATAATTAATCGAAGGAGATTTTATCATGCGAACAATTATAATCACTTGTTTTATAGTTATCTTGTTGTTGTCGACAAGCCTCGCAAATGCTCAAGAGACAATAACTTTAACCACCTACTACCCTGCACCGTTTGGTATTTATCAACAACTCGTTACTATGACCTTAGGCGTTGGTGACAGCAATGCTTCCGGTGGTATGGACGCCAACGATTCCCCGAACCCGAATACCAATCCCGGTGAAGTATGGGTCAATAGCCGACTCGGTATTGCTACAACAACACCGCAGAATCAGCTTGATGTAGCTGGGGCAGCAGCCATCGGAGTTGGGTATGCGGGAACACAGGCTGCACCGGCAAATGGTTTGGCTGTTGAAGGGCGTGTGGGTATTGGTACTACTACTCCCCAAGATAGTTTTGAGGTATTTTCCCAGAATAATCCGGTGCGTATTGGTACTGTTGGCGGTCAGGGATCGATAACCCTGGGTGGCGAAAGGCGCACGACTTGGCCTTCTGGATCTATGGGAGAAATAGGTTATCGGCGTAATCCGCCTCACCCTGCATGGACACCAGTATATCCACAGTTTCCAATTGCTGATCCAGGAACAAAATGTGTGGCCGCTATCGTACGTATATGGTCAACATACCGCTACATCAGTGGCGGTTGCTCCTACGATCGATCAACTGGTATTCTGACAATTGGAGCCTTTAATGGCGATATCCAGTGTTTATTTATTTGTGAGGAGTGAATCTAATCTGCAGAAAACATATGCACGAGAGTAAAATAAGCCGCAATAAGCAGCTGCTGATTGTGTTTGTAAGTATTTGCCTGTGCTCTTGCTGGTTGGTGTTGCAGGAAGCCAATGCAGAGCAACTGGACGCAATAAGCCCCCAGCTACGTAAAAGCCTTAATCTCTACGCACCCAATGATGTTATGAAGATGGATCAACAGTCTGTGCCGTCAAAAAGCAAAATTTATTCGATTGTTGAACAATACCAAAAAAAAAGAATTTCCCGCTCAACGGCCTATTCCAAGCTCTTTCCTTTGGTAAAAAAGCAAATGCAGAAAAATGTACTCCTCGTTGAGAATCGCATCGCAGAATTAGAGCAAACTATCAGTCAACTCAAACAAACCAAGCGAAATATTGATGCTAGCGTCAAGCAGCATGTTAAGCAGCTTCTTGATGGTTCATCTGAATTTGGCGGTCAGCAACTTCTTTTGGATTTCTAGGGCCCGCTTATTGTAGCAATCCACATTATCAAAGTAGAATACAGTCATCTTCCCTACCTTAGCTTCCTTAAAGCTTGTTTTTAACTTTCTGCCTGTCTGCTGCTTTAAATTTTACTTAAGCTAATGTAAAACTATAATATTGGCAAGCACTTCCTGAAATAGATTTTTTTGTTGCTTCTAATGGTAAATTTGCTAAACTGTTTGATATGCTTAGGGCTTTTTCTTCAGGGAAAAAAAATACATTTTTACTACTGCTAATCGTATATATACTAAGTCATCTTGTTTTTAGAATCTGCATATCAGATTCTCTTGAAAAAGATGAATCTGAATTGATTTTGCAGTTTCAAGAGGGTTTTAAACTTGGCTATGGGGCCCAACCGCCTCTATATAACTGGCTGCAATTTTCCTTTTTTAATATTTTTGGATTAAATGTTTTTAGTCTGGTATTTTTAAAAAACTCTCTCCTATTTACAATCTACTACTTTTTATTTAAAGCCTCAAGCATAGTATTAGAGAATGATTACTATGCAATTTTTTCCTCAATATCGCTAATGCTCATATATAATTTCAGCTGGGTAATGCATAAAGACCTAACTCATTCGGTATTGCTTATGGCTCTCTGCTCGGTTTCCCTTTATCTTTTCTTTAAGGTATTCACCGAAAATTCTAAAAAGTACTACATATTATTTGGAGTCTTTTTAGGTCTTGGTATATTATCTAAGTATAATTATTTACTTTTTGCCCTAAGTCTACTTATTTCAGGAGTTATGATTAAGAATATACGCAGACGAATATTCAATAAAAATGCTCTATTGATTTTATTATTTTTTCTCCTTGTTGTGAGTCCCCATATATTTTGGTGTCTGGGAAATACGAACTCTTTGTTTTCTGATCTCGGTGATTTTAAAATTGGTGATAGCCAAAAATACGCTTTCAGGTTTAGCGGGATTCTTCTCTTTTTAAGAAATACTTTCTATTTTCTTGGTCCGTTATTATTTATTTATGCTTTCTTTTTCAGAAAGGGGTTTGGAAAATATACTAATAAATTATCTGCTAAAGGAGACTATAAACACTTATTAGAAGTATTTTTTGTAAGTGCAGGACTAATAATATTAGCGGCTATTTTATTCTTCGATGTCAGATACATTAAGGAGCGGTGGCTACAGCCTATCCTGTTTCTGGCACCTTTATATTTTTTCCTGCGCCTTGACTCTAAACCATCGAGCCGGAAAGTAAAAATAGTCTTTACTTCCCTCATCGGTCTTTGTGCGATCGGAACCCTTTTTTCAGTTTGGGCAAGAATACCAATGGCTTCAATCCGCGGACGCTACAATCGCCTTAATTACCCCTTTTCAAATTTATCTCAATCAATAAAAGATGAGGGATTTTCCCAGGGCTTAATACTGGCCGAAGATAATATTATCGGGGCTAACTTAAAATTAGCCTTTAATGATTCTCTAGTTCTCTCTCCCTTATTAAACAATCAGATTGTTGCCGACAATAGTTTTAATAAGATTTTAGTTATTTGGGAGGATGAGTCAGGAAATAATTTTGAACCAAATGGTATGGGGGAGTTATTTAGCAGATTTAACATAAGTGTTAGAGAAAAAACTCCTATTGATAAGAAATTTTTATATAAATATTCAAAATCTGATTATTATAAAGTTAAAATACTTATTTTAGAAAGAAACGAAGTTTGATTTTTTAAAAATAATTACCTATGGAATATTCAATAGTCATTCCACTTTTAAATGAGGAAGATTCATTGAGCTACCTACAGCACGAGATAGTTGAGGTCATGAATAAGGTATCAAAGGAATTTGAAATTGTATATATTGATGACGCCTCTACAGACGCCTCTTTAAAAACTTTAAAAACTCTGCAAAAGCAATATTCTCCTATTAAGATTATCTCTTTTAAGGAAAACAAGGGTCAGTCAGCAGCCCTTTTTGCTGGCTTTAAAGCTGCCAGCGGAGAGTGGATAATTACCCTTGATGCTGATGGTCAAAATCCGCCGGAATCAATACTCGACTTAATTAAGCATGAAACTAACTTTGATTTTATTACCGGGGTTCGCAAGTACCGTAAAGACGGATTTATTAGAAAAATTGAGTCAGCTTTAGCAAGGCTGTTTAGAAAAATCATCCTTGGCGATATGACTAGAGATACAGGGTGTTCACTGCGTCTATTTAGAAGAAAAATAATTACCACTATACCGTTTTTTAAGAATTTTCACCGCTTTTTACCTTTCTTGGCTAAAGAAAAAGGATTTTCTATAAAAGAAGTTACAGTCAAACATCGAGAGCGCCGATACGGAAAATCCAAGTATAAGGGGATTAAGAGATTTATTGCTGGCACCTTTGATCTTTTTGGTGTACTCTGGCTTAAGAGACGACAGTTTGACTATGATATTAAATTTAAAAACTGAACATATATATTTAATTTTGGGTTTCCTGGGGCAGTTTCTTTTTTTCATGCGCTTTTTTATCCAGTGGTTGGTTAGCGAAAAACAAAAGAAGAGCGTAATTCCTATCTCATTTTGGTTTTTTTCAATTAGCGGCGGAGTTTTGCTGCTTACCTATGCGATTATCCGCAAAGATCCGGTATTTATCTTAGGTCAAAGTTGTGGTTTGTTAATCTACTCCCGTAATCTATTTTTGATTTATAAGAAAAAATCTTAAAAAATACCGGATGTGATTTTTAAAAAACTGCTTTTCACAATTCTGCTTTCTGCTATAATTTTATCGACTTGTAGTGGTAAATATAGAATTAAACTATTTTTAAAGTTTCTCTAGGGAAAGGATGGTGATTAATGAAGGTTTATTTAGCTGGCTTTAATGTTGACGCCTCGGTTTTGCAAGAGCTGGAGGAAAGCTGTGGTAAACGCCAGGATTTAACTCCCGAGGTGATTTCAGCAGCTTATGCCCGCATAAGCCGTGATCCCAGACCAATAAATGAAATTAGACAGATGGCTAGAGTTGAAGTTGAGCGTTCCCGAAAGTCAAATTCGACTATTATTTTCAAGATGGGACATCACTCAGTTGCTGAGCACGCTGTTTTTAACCTAGATATCCTTGGTGTGTCAAGATATGCAATGGAGGAATTAGAAAAATTTCGACTTTCTTCATATACAGAAAAGTCACAACGATACATAACCTTAGATAAAGACTTTGTTATCCCGAGCGAAATAAAGGGTAGTGATTTAGAAAAGCTCTTTGTTGCTACGATTAAGGAGCAGAACAAGGCTTATTTTGAACTATATGAGAAGTTAAAGGAACACGTTTTCAATAAGCATCCTGACCTTGCCTCTGACCCAAAAAAACATAACTTGCTTGAAGGCTGGGCCAAGGAAGATGCCCGTTATATTACTGCTTTGGCAACTGAATCCCAGGTAGGGCAGACAATCAATGCAAGAAATTTAGAGTTAATGTTAAGAAGATTTGCTTCTTCTGGCTTATCTGAGATCAACACCTTGGGAAGAATGATCTATGATGAGATTTCTCAAGTAGCGCCATCAATAGTAATTTTTCATGAAGCCAACGATCGAGACCTTAAGACTTACCCCCAACTAAAGACTGTTACTGACACTCTTTTAAGCAGTGCTAACCTTAAAGAATCTTCTCCTTCGGAGAGTTTAGTACAGCTAGTTGAATTTAATAAGGACACAGATGCCTTAATCGCCGCAGCTTTACTCCATACTTGTTCAAATATAACCTATGAGCAATGCCGGGAAGTTGTAGGAAAATTAACTCATCGGCAATTAAAGAAAGTATTTGATACGGCTTATAAAAACATGCAGTTTTATGACTCCATGCTCAGGGAGTTTGAGTATGCCAATTTAACTTATAATATTGTTCTCTCAGCAGCTTGTTTTGGCCAAATGAAACGTCATCGAATGTCGACGATAACAACTCAAAGGTATGATCCTAATTTAGGGGCTACCATCCCTGAATCTATTGAGGAAGTCGGCATGAAGGGTAAATTTCTTGAGATAGTAGATAGGACTAATGAGACCTATGGCAAATTATGCAAAAAACAACCTCTCATAGCGCCATACATTCTAACTAATGCCCATAGGAGACGCATCCTGATGAGACTCAATCCCAGAGAGCTGTACCATATATCCCGGCTTCGGGAAGATACTCATGCTCAGTGGGATATACAAAATGTTTCCCGTCAAATGAGTGCTGAGGCCCGGAGAGTAATGCCTTTAACTTTTTCTTTAGTTGGTGGTAAGGACCAGTATAATGACTTATACCAGGATGTCTTTGGGCAATTGCCAAAAATAACTAAGGCCGCCTTGCCGGGAACTAGAAAAATAAGCAATTAACTAAATTAGACCCTGTTGTTTTTACCTTTTAAATATGCTACAATAATTTAAAGAGAGGACTATGAAAGAGCGGCGAAAATTCCCTAGAGTTGCGATGAAACGTGGAATTGTCTGGAGGACCGATAATACCTTAGATAATTTAGACAGGGGTTATGATATTTCAGAAGGTGGGGTATGCCTTGACTGTGCCAATGTCCTGGATGCTGATGATGTAGTCCATCTGGAATTTTACTTGCCAACAAAAAGTAAGATCTATGCAAAAGCTAAGGTTAAGTGGGTAAAGAGTGTAAATGAGTCTGAGCCTGCTCAACGAACCGGATTTGAATTTAGCGATATGAGCGACCCACTTAAGCACGAAATTAGACATTTTGTTGGCGTATGCCGGTATGGTTGCGATTAACTTCTAAAAAAACATTTCCTTCTTAAAATTTATGAGAAAAGTAATTATTTCTATTTTACTCCTTATGCTTTTTACTGGTTGCGCACCAAGAGAAATACTAAGAGTAGTTGGCATTGGAACAGAGCCATTTAAATCAAAAGGCAAGGTTTCCTCTCAGATAATTGAAAAGGACTTTTTTACTTCCTATAATGAAACCTTAAGAATAATTAAGAAAATGGAGGCCGATGCTTATCGGGGAAGCCCTAAAAAAGGGTTTATAGTGGCTCGTTCTTTTATCTCTAGCTTTGGTGATCGTTGCTCTGATGCAACCGAGGTTGCTGTATTTTTTACTGAATCAGAAAAAAATAAGACCGAAGTCGCTGTGTCTTCACTTAATTTTTCCTTAGCCGATTTTGTAGCTAAGCATATCTTTGATGAATTGTCTGGGAAAGATAATTCTGACCAGGATTATGACTCTTTAGACTCCGATGAAATATCCCAATAGCAGAAAATATATTACAAGAAAAAACCTACCACTGTTTAAGATAAAAATGCTCATAAGCCTTACCTTGTTTACATTTACAAGTTATTTTGCTACAATTAGAGGAAGTTAAAATCTGTTTGGATTATTCTATTCGTTATGAATTTGAGAGGAGGTAGAGTATGGCTGAGACAAAAAAGCGTTCACGCGTAGGGATACCAACTAGGTTTAAGTTTATGCGGATTATTCTTATTGTTATGATGTTGTCGTTTTTACTTAATACTTATATGATTTTACAACTCTTTGATAAAGCCCCGGAGACAGCAGGAGCAAGCATAAATCCCTTTTTTATTTTCCAAACAAATTTCATCGCTATAATGATGGTGCTTGTAATAACCTTAGTTTGGATATTGCACTATGGTTTTGGAGCCCTTTCAAGAATGGAAAATATCTTAGAGCAAGTTTTAAATGGTGATTACTCATTTAGAATGCATTTGCGAAAGCGTGATATGATGCGACCATTTGCTGATAAAATGAATAAAGTCTTAGATCTGTTGGAGAAGAATAAAAAATAATAAAAACCTTTTAATTTAAAAAAAATGTTAAAAAATCTATATTCTATAATTTTTATCTTAGTTTTTGCACCCTTAAGCGTATCTGCCCAAAATACCCCGTCGGTATATGGTGAAACCGTGCACTTTGTTCTCCAGAGAGAAGACACTAAGTATTATCTGGTTAAGGAATTTGAGTCATTGGATTATGAGGTCTTAGCTAACGAATTAAAAACAAATCGGCAAAGATCAAGCTATGCTGAGGAGTCAATTGAAAAAGCAGATCAAGAAATAATTAAGAAACAATTTAGTTCCGGGGCCAATGATTTTGGAAAAGTTAAGATACCTAAACCAATAGCGGACATGGGTTTTACAAAGGAAAAGTTGGTCAATTATCGCAAGAATGGTTTGAAAGAGTATTTTTCTTTTAATAATTATTCATACCTGTATTCAATTAACCCCATAACTTTTTTGGTTATAAAAGAGTAGATTTTGCTCTAATTATGGTTGTCTTAGGAGGTGTTTGATGAAGTGTCCTGTATGTCAGGCCGAAATGGTCGGAGAAGATTTCGGCGGTGTTAACGTTGACGTATGCAGAGATGGCTGTAAAGGTATATGGTTTGATTGGTTTGAATTGAGCAAACTTGATCAAGAAAATGAAGGTTTTGGAGGAGCTTTAAAAGAAGCCATAGAATCGGAAAAAATAAATGATCAGGACAGAGGTCAAATTACTTGCCCAAAATGTAAACAGTTGATGTACATTCATAAATACAAAGAAGCTAATAAGGTTAATGTAGATGAGTGCTATAGGTGTTCGGGATTTTTTCTTGATTCTGGTGAGCTACAGATGATTCGTAAGGGATTTATGAGTGAGGAGGAGTCAGCTGATTACTTGCAAAGCTTACTGGCCGAAGTTCCGGAATACCAGGTCCAAAAGGATGATTTTGAAAAGAAACAAATAAGAAATGCGGCTATTGTTAAATTAACTCAATACATCAGGCCTAGCTATTATATGAAGTTTTTCGAGTAGTTGGTTTAGGGTTGTTCAGCTGAAGCTGTGTTTTCTTGTTTTTCCTCAGTTAGCCTATCAATTAACTTCTCAAAAGTTTCTGTAATTTTATCTAAGGTGATTAGGAATTTTTCAGATACTTCAATCTGTTTGCAGGCAGCTATACACTCGAGTTTGGCAACTTTACACTCAACATACTCTTCACAGCTTTTTGTCACAGTACAGGAGTCCTCGCAATCTAAGGCCTCTAGATTAAATGGTAGCATTAGTAGTAGTAATAGGATAAAATATCTAAACATTGATTATCTCCCTAATAATTAAACCACAGGGCGTGGGTTTATGCCAAGCAATAAAGCCCAATAAGCTATCTAGATGAGAAAGAAATCATATTTAAAGCTGACCCTCATTTTATTAGTTTTTACTCTCTATTTTAATCCTTTAATATTGGCCCAGGACGATTTTTTTGATGGGAGTGATTGGAGTAAGTTTTTGCCCTTGATGAAGATTTCCTACATAAGTGGTTTGTATGATGGCAGTGCTTTTTCCGAAGCCAGCATACTTAATTCTGTCTACTTGGATGATTCACCGATGCTCAAACATTTTCCGACTAACTTATCCTATAAAGAAGTTGTTAACTTATTGGATGAATTTTACAGAAACAGGGATAATTTTAATATACCGATTGTTTACGCAATCCATATTATAAAGATGGAAAACACTGGTGAGAGCGTCCGAGAAGTTAATAAGTATAAAAAAAGCCTATCTGAACTCATTAAGGAATAAGAAAATACTATTAAATGGCAAGATTTGTTAATCGCTTAACTTGGTCCTATAGCCGAAATCGTCTCTTTAGAGATTGTCGTAAAGCTTATTATTTTCAATACTATGCTTCTTGGGGCGGTTGGGAGAAAGATGCCAATGATTTTTCTAAGAGGGCTTATTTGCTCAAAAATATCAGAACCATTGATATATGGATAGGTGATATAGTCCATCAAGTCATTAAATGGTTGATTGAAGAGATTAAGGCCTCTCGCGATCAGAGCCTTGATACCGCCCTTTTTCACGCCAAGAGGACAGTTAAAAGAACCTGGGAACAGTCACGCAGTAAGAGCTGGGAGCAAAACGTAAAACACAACCTTAATTTGTTAGAGCACTATTATAATTGTGAGCCAAGCAAAGATGAGTTGACTGAAAAGTTAAGGAAAATAACGAAAAGTCTAAACTTTTTTTACAATTCTGGATTTTATGATTATTTAAAAGGGATAAAGCCAGAGGAAATTATTGCAATCGATAGTTTAGACAAATTCACCTTTGAGGGGGTTAATGTTTTTGCAGTGCCGGATTTAGCGGTAAAAAGAGAAAAAATATTACTTTATGATTGGAAAACCGGAAAGTCTTCTCAAAATGATGCCATGCAATTATCTTGTTACGTCTTGTATGGCTGCTCTAAGTGGGGGGCTGATGTTGATAATTTTGAAATAACCCCGGTATATTTAGCCAAGGATGACTTAGAGTATAGTTTGGTTGGGGTAATACCTATCGAAGAGGTAAAGACCTACATCAGAGACAGCCTTTCCGATATGAGATCCCTCTTAATATCAGTTGAGAAAAATGAAATTGATCCTAATAAATGTGAAAAAACTATCGATAAATATAAGTGCCCTAGGTGTAAATTCAAACAAATATGTGACCAAAGCCAGTAAAATACCATTATTGTCTTGAAAAAAGGCAAATATAGCGATAAAATTAAGTATATAGACATATAACGGCATTATCAGGAGGTAATAAGAAATGAAAAATATAGGCGTAAAACTTTTTTTGCTTATAATACTTATTGTTGGTAGTTCTTGCCTGCCAAGCTTTGGGCAACCATCAGAAGATTACTTAATTCGATCATTGGATTTATTAGTTGATAAAACCCTAACAGCTTATAATCGTAATGATTATATTGGTTTTCACGAATTTTATGCAAAAAAAATGGATCTAATTACTCAGAAGAGACACTTTGACACAAGATTTGCTGACATCTATCAAACTGAACTGGGGCTGGTTTTTGCAAAGAAATTATTGCTTGAGAAATCTAACCTGGATTATGATTATCCGGTATTAGTTTATCAAGCTATATTTGAAAAGTTTGAAGACGTAGTGATAACAGTTAATTTCAAAAACCAAAATGATAATTATCGAATAACTAGAATAAGGTTTGATCGGGTTCAGACTTAGAGTTTTGCAACTACAAATAAAGTAAGATAAGAGAATTAATTATGAAAACTATTAGAGTATTTATAGTTTCTTTATTTATTATAGGATTTTTCGCTATTTTGGCCGAAGCCAAAGTTAAATTCTATGATGATGCCTTGGAAAACTTTTCAAATGCTAGAGAGATGTTTAGCCTGCCAAAATTCGCCGAGGCTTACAAACGCTATGATCAAGCTATCTTTTTAGCCCAGAGAGCTATTGATTTTGAAAATCTTAAAAGTTTTCAATTAGCTAAGATGAAATCAACAATTAGAGAATCAAGAAGTCAGAAAATGAGAATAGTTGAAATTACGCGTAACTATCAAGTCTTAATAGATGAAAAAAAGATAGCCAGAGGTATGAGCCGGGACCAAGTAGTTTCTAGTTGGGGTCAACCGCTTGACATTGAGAAAGACGTGCGAAAATTGGTTGAGACAGAAGAATGGAAATACGGTAACATCCTCAAAGACAATGACAAATATGTTTACTTCAAGGATGGATATGTAGTCCACTGGGAAGATAAAACAAAGAGATAACCAGCCCTAAGCCCTTTAAATTCCATAAATTTATTTTTAAACTTTTAGCTCTTGTGAATTCTTTTGCCCATGATACAATTAATTGTCAATTGAGGACTAGACGCATATTTAGCGCCCGTGGCCCAATTGGATAGGGCATCTGGCTTCGGACCAGAGGGTTGCAGGTTCGAGTCCTGCCGGGCGCGTATATAATTTCCAAGGAACTCTATGCAAAAAAAGATTTTAGTGGTTGAGGATGAGGTCGATGTTTTAAAGGTTGTTGGATTCGTCCTAAAGAAAAAGGGTTATTCAGTGATCAGTGCTCTTGATGGAGAAAAGGGCTTGGAATTAGTAAAAGAAGAAAGACCAGATTTAATACTGCTTGATTTTTATTTACCAGTTATGGATGGTCTTGCCCTTAGCAAGAAACTTAAGGCAGACTCAGAATTGAGTAAAATTCCCATACTACTATTGACCGCTAGCGCTGATAATATTACTCAAAAAGCAAAAGAGTGCCAAGCTAATGACTATTTATTAAAGCCTTTCGATTATACAGTTTTGTTGCAAAAAGTTAAAAACTTGATAGGATAATGAGAATAAGGAGGAGGCATGGCTAAAAAGAAAGTATTGATAGTTGATGATGAGGTAGATTTTATAAAGCTAATGGAGAAAGTGCTTGATTCCTGGGGTTATGAAGTTTTAACAGCTACTAACCAGGAAGATGCCCTATCATTATTTAAGACTGAAAATCCTCAGGCTCTTATCTTAGACTATGTTATGCCGGATATCACCGGAATTGATCTACTAAAAAAAATTCGTGCTTTCAATAAACAAATACCAGCTATCATGTTTACTGCTCGACCCACAGTTAAAGCTATTGAGGGGAGTAAGGAGTTAAATATTTCAGCCTTTATTCCTAAAGTTAGTCCTTATGTGAATACTCACGAAGACTTACGTATTGCTTTGGATTTAGTGTGTAGGTGACTCTAGCCCATAAAATTGTACTTATTAAATTAACAGCGCCCGTTGCTCAAATGGATAGAGCGCCTGCCTACGGAGCAGGAGGTTGCAGGTTCGAGTCCTGCCGGGCGCGTATATTAATTTATTATAAATAAAAGGGGTTTATCATGCACATAACTAAAACTCTTAAGAATGATGTTCTAGTCTGCAGTATTAAAGGAGAAATTAATATTGATACTGTTAACCAATTGCGGGATCTCTTTACAAAAATAACCGATGATAAGACTTCCAAAGTCTTACTAAATTTCTCACAATTAGAGTATATAGATAGTTTGGGTATGGCCACACTGGCAAAATTTGCCCAGCAATTAAAAGCGAATTCTGGAGAACTGGTAATTTGCTCTATGTCGCCTAAGTTAGGATCAATATTTAGAATTGTAAAATTTGGAAACGTTTTTAGAATATTTGACTCTGAAGATGAAGCCTTGGAAAAATTTTAACCTTTTTTACTGATGACAG
>CAJXAF010000034.1 GCA_913050175.1 uncultured bacterium | reverse complement strand
AGAATTGCGAACTCGGCCGCTCTTTAGATAGAGATAACCAAAAAAAGCTCCGCCAAGATGAGCAAAGTAGGCTACATTACCACCAGTTGAAAATACGGCGTTCCAAAGGTTAAGACCGGCAAATAGAATTACTGCATACTTTATCTTCATGGGAATAATGAACATTACATAAACTACTGTCTCCGGGAAAAGCATAGCAAAAGCGACTAATAAGCCAAAGATTGAACCTGAAGCTCCGATGATTGAAGCGTTAGCGGAAAAAAAGAAACTACAGAGACCGGCACCAACACCGGTAAAAAAATAATAAGTCAGGAATTGACGCTTACCCCATGTCTCCTCAAGCATCGGACCAAAAAAATAAAGCATCAACATGTTCAAAAAAAGATGCCAAATGTCAGCATGCAGGAACATATAGGTAAAAAGCTGCCAGAGCATTAGTTTCTTAAAAACCAGGCTGGGAGTCATAGCCAGTAATCCCCAAGGCAGCCAATCAAATAAAAACTGACAAATAAAAACACTTACATTTATAATTATCAGCTTCTTAACGGTGCTGGAAACGCTTGAGCCAAATTGAAAACCAGAGCTATAATTGTGATATCTAGACATTAATCCTCCACTTTTTTAAATCTTGCCTGAAAGGGCGATTTATTATATCATAAAATAAATCAAATTGGCTAAAGCCTTAATTTTAACTTATGTATAGTAATAAAGAATTAAAAATACTGAAAAAATCCCATAAAACCCGAAGCAAAGTCAAAGAATACACCTTGCTTGCGGCGATTGTTTCCTTAATATCTCTGGCAGTCTTTAGATTATCATCTTGGCAAAGCCTTAAAGCCAATAGCGAACCTTTAAGGTTTCTCATTCTTCTTATATCTTTTCACTTTCTCTTATACAGGTATGCAAGATCAAAGAGAACTTTTATGGAGTTAATTAAAAAATTGAATAATAAAAATGTTTCATAAAATAAAGGGGGACTCAATGAAAACCAGTGTATTTGCTCTAATTATTTGTTTATCTTTATCGACTCTTTCTTTGGCTGAGGAATTAACCGATAAAAAGAAGGCAGCAATTAAAGAACTAATGGATATTACCGGTGCAGCAGAAATAGGCCAGATGTTTTCGAAGGCAGTTGTAGAGGAAATGAGCAATGTCTTAAAGCAAAGCAATCCTAATGTCCCTGAGTTAGCGTTCACAATAATGGCAGAAGAAACCAATGCAGTTGTCGAAAGAGAGATGAGCGCCGGGGGAAATTTTTATAAGCTTATTTACCCTATTTACCATAAATATTTTACCAACAAAGATCTAAATGCTTTGATTAAATTCTATAAATCAAGAGTTGGTAAGAAGACTATATCGGTTTTACCAAGCCTTACCTAGGAATCAATGGCTGTTGGTCAACAATGGGGAGCAAGCCTGGCCCCGCTGATTCAACAAAGAATCATGGATCGCTTTAAAGAAGAAGGCATAGCCACCCAAGAACGATAAAGATTACTCTTGGGAAAATACTTCGGCAGTAAAAACAAAAATATCACACTTGCCGGTTTTCCAGGCTGAAGGTTCCATGCCAGCTTTCTCAGCACAGAGACTATTCATAAATTGTTCCTTATCCCAACCGGTTTCTGTGGCAACTTGAGGCAAATAAACTCCACTCCTAAAAAAATCCTTAACCAAGACTCCGTGTTTACCAAGGATAATATCGTCAGGATTATCAATTTTTCTAGGTGGCGAGAGAACTGAAACTTCGATGTCAATATCATCTAACTCATCTTTGCTGACTGGTTGAAAGCGCGAATCGCGGCTAGAGGCAGCAATGGCCATATCGATTACCCCTTTGTAAAGAGGCTCTTTACCAATTATATTTCCAATACAGCCCCGCAAAGCCAAGCCATTACGTAAAGTAACAAAGACACCCATGACCTCATTTAAGGCTGGATCAGAAGGCTCCTCTTCCAACACCTTGCCTTCATTAATATAAAGAGTAATTGTGCGTCTGACTAAAGAAATTAATTCTTTCTTTTGATCTTTGCTAAGGAGATTATTCATCTGCCCCTCCTTTTTATTTTGTGATTGCGCCTTGGTATTGACTAAGGCTGCACTCAGATAACCTACAACTCGATCTTTACTCTCAGAAGCCTCAGCTGATGTTGATGAGTGTAGAAATTTAAATTTATCAGCACCTAATTTTTTAGCTGCAATCATAGTTGACACTACTGCAGCTGTCCCGCACATGCGATTCTTAGCATGAGTCTTAGCATATAAATCTTGGGAGTTAAGACGAGAAATCAACTTTACTGTCTCGGCGTCAGTTTTTCTGGCTAGAGAATCAGGAAGATAGTGACTTAAGTCAGAACTGGCTATAATAAGGTAATTTTCTTCACTTTTTAGGATTTCATAGAGCCCTGAGGCGAGAATTTGACAATTGCTAAAACTCTGTTTACCAATAGCTAAGAGGAGAATTTTCGGCTCTGGCTTTAATTGCTGAATAAAGGGTAGGATTAATTCCAGAGAATTTTCATTTTTAAAGGCTGAGTTGTCAGGAAAAATCTTACTATCGATTGCTGTTATCTTTTTTACTAAATCTTTGTCAGTATACAAAATACCTAAGGGCGTCTTAACCCCATCTTTATCAAAAACAGCTATACCGTCATAAGCTAACTTATGACTAAAACCGACAACAATAACCTTATCTATTCTTTTGTCAGCAATTGCCTTAACTCCGTAGGAAGCTGTCTGACCAGAGTAGTTTATACCGGCATGGGGAGAAATCAAAGCAATTATATCCCCTTTAATTTCAGATTTATCAGTCTTTTTAATAAAATCTTTTATTTGCTTATTTAAAATCAAGGGAAATCGTGAGTACCAGGTACCGGAAAGATCGGTTTTTTTTAAATTTTGACTAAAAAGAGGCGGCATTATAATTAGAATACAAAAAAATATAGCTAATTTTCTACTCATTAGCTCTCTGTAAACCTAAAGTTATAATTTTCTGAATTAACTTTGGATAGGAAATTTCTGCCTTTTGGGCTGACTGACCAACTTCATCATATTCATCCAAGTTGGGATTAGCATTTGCTTCAATGATATATATCTTCCCTTCGGGAGTTACCCTAATGTCAAAACGGGCATAAGCGTTCATATTCAAAGCCCGGTAAGCGCGTTTACAAACTTCAGAAATCTTTTCAACCATTCCTTCGGGGAGCCTTCCGGCGAACTCATTTTTAATGCCCCACTTCTGGCGATAATCATAATCCCATTTTGCTTTATAAGTAGCTATTCTCGGTTCATCTTCAGGAAATTGGCCGAATTTCATCTCCCTAAGCGGTAAGACCTGTGCCCTCTTACTGCCAATCACACTAACATAAAATTCCCGGCCATCTATATACTCTTCAACTATAACGTCTCGCTTCATACTCTCATGAATCATCTTAACCCGGTCAATAAGAGCCTCTTCACTGTCTACTATTGAAGCTTGCGATATACCGCGGGAGGCTTCCTCCCTTAAAGGCTTAACAATCAAAGGCAGATTTAAACGCTTAGGTAACCAGATACGCCTACCCCGATGAAAACTATAGAATTTAGGTACTTTTATCCTGTGAAATCTAAGTATAGTTTTACTAATTGCCTTATCTCCACAAATTAAAAGACTGGCCACAGATGAACCGGTATAAGGTATGCTTAAGATTTCAAGCATGCCGGCTACGTTCTTATCCAAGTGTGATTTTTTATTAAAGACTTCAACCAGATTAAAAATTATATCCGGCTTATTTTCCTTGACCTCTTCCATTAAAAGATTTATATCATTATTTAGGCCGAGTAAACTCACCCGATGTCCATTTTTACAAAGAGCCTTATAAACATCAGCCTCAGCTCCCCAATCAAGGTCTTTAAATTCTTCTTTATAGTCATATCCCCGGGGATAAGAGCTAGGTGAATCAAAAAGTAAAAGTACATTTAATTTTTTCATTTTTTAGTTATCTCGCCTATATCCGCCGGTATATGAGTAATTCATAACCGAAGTTGTAATATAGGTCATTATCTTAAGTAAAGCTATCGGCTCATCATCAACTACAATTAACTTTAAAGCTTTCGAACGCTTAATAATTACATCTACTAAATCAGCAATAATATACTTCTTCTCACCAGTCCATTTAGCCACACTATTTAGGATTTCTTTTTTGTGTTGGCGCAAAAGCCCAGCTGCTAATTTTAAGTTTTTATCTGAGATACTCCTATCCTCGCCAAGACTAAAAATATTCTTTAAATTAGAATCATGAAAATCAGGAAATTCTTCAGCATAGGAATACATCTTCTTTTTATAGAAGTTTTTTAGAGTTGTCTTCATCTTAGAAGCCTGCCAATATCGGGCTCCTTTTTTTACTATCGGCTCTTTGTTATTTATTCCCTTCATAAGCTCCTGGACATAAACAAGCTTAGCTAAAGCTTTCCAGCCTTTATATTGGCTTTGCCAGTTACTATCGGGAGTGAGCCAGATTGCAAAAGTTTCGGCAAAGTCCTCATCAGGGTGATACTGAGCATAAAAGTCTTCCAGATGTCTTACGTAATTCTTGCTGTAGGGACGAAAACGGTAAGTATCACCATATTCCTGAGTAAAGCGGCCAAAAACCTTTTGCCATTTTTTCTTACGATATAATTTATAAGCGTAATTTATAGCATGTCCGGTTTCATGACGAAGAAGTTTCATGCACCAGGATTTTGTCCCGCCTTCAACTTCCAGCATGAGTTTTTTTTCTAATTTGATTAAAGCCGGGTCAGCTAAAAAGAAAGGAATTCCTACAACCGGTTCTTCATCAGGAGTCAACCACTCATCAGCTAAATAACAGGGTGGCTTAAATTGAATACCCTTACTTTGGAGCTCAGAGTATAACTGGTCTACACACTCCTTAAGCCAGGTTCCCTCAATTGCCAGTGGTAAATCACAGATTCTTACTTTAAGTAAGTCCTCTTCGCTTAATTGTGATATATTTACATTTTTTTTCGCCATAAATCCTTAACGAATTACTTTTAAACAATCAAAAGTACACTCGCTGACCCCTAAGGACCGCGGTTCAAATTGAAAACTTAAAATCGGAAAATCAATTACCTGGTTTCTTTCGGCTGTTTCTGGCTGCCAATCCTCGCGGGGAAAAAATTGCTCAAGCGGACAAATTATTTCTCGCCAACCGGCAACTTCATCATCTAGGACAAAACGCCAAATTTCTCCCCCCTTATCTTTTAAATCAAAAGCAATTATTTGACCATTGCCTTGACCGTACATCTGTAAAGAAATTGCCTCATACTTTTCCCAGGCAACTTCCTCTGGCTTTACTAACCACTGGCCAGCCCCTTTAACGTCAAGATTATAACCTCTGGCTGCCCACATATAGCCGGTTGGTTTTAATTCGTAAGTCAACTTAAGGGCTTGCTGGCCACAGACTTTGTTGGCTCGATCTGGCGAAACTGACAGAGTGGAATTATCCGATGAGCCATAATCAACCGTTTCCTGGTTTAATGGCCCTTCAAAATCATCTATCAGCACCTCTTTAGGAGCATTGGAGCATCCCACCATAATCAATAAAAGCAATACATAAAGCAATCTCATAATCCCTCCATTTTTCACATATTATAGCATAAATATTAAAGCTTATCTATTAAGCCGGCACCTAAAACTATATCCTGATTATAAAAAACCGCCACCTGACCCGGGGCTATTGACTCTAAGGGATTTAATAATTTTACCTTAATTCGACCAGAATTAGCCTCTAAATAACAGGGGTGGCTGGGAGAGTTGTACCTGACTTTCACCTTAAGAGGTGTATTCTCTTTATTGTAAGATAGGAGTTCATTTTCCTCAATAAACCAATTAGGGGAATTAAGGTAAAAACTGTCTTGAGAAAGGAACTTCCTCTCACCAACAATTACATCTTTAGTCTCAGGGTTTATGGATACCACGTATAAGGGCTCTCGCCAGCCAACACCTAAGCCCTGGCGTTGACCATAAGTAAAATTATAAATACCCTTGTGTTTGCCCAGAATTTTTCCCTCAACGTGCTTGATATCGCCTGAATACTTATGGTGATCAGTGATATTATCCCGGATAAAATCAGAGTAGCTCCCCCTTGTGACAAAACAAACGTCCTGACTTTCTTTTCTCTCTTTAAATAATATTTTTTTATCCCGGGCCAATTCATATACCTGACTCTTAGTATAGTCACTGAGAGGAAAAATAAGTTTAGGCAAGACTTGGGGTTTTAACATTGCCAAAAAATATTCTTGGGATTTTACCTTATCTCTAGCTTCCTTAAGAAAATATCTCTCACCTTTCTTAACTATCGCAGCGTAATGTCCGGTAGCTAGGTATTCTATATTTAAGGCTTTTAACTTATCGAGGAAAAATCCAAATTTTATTAAACGATTACAGAAAGTACAGGGGTTGGGAGTTAAGCCGTTAAGATAACTGGAGAGAAAATTGTCAATTATCTGGCGCTGAAAGTTATCGCCGGCATCCAGGGTATAGTGTGGTATTTTAAGCTTATCGCAAAGACGCCTAGCTTGATAGAGGCTGTCTAAGTCACAACAACGATTATCAAGAGGAAAAAATTTTAAGGTAAAGCCAATCGGCTCATAGCCTTCTTCTTTAAGGAGATAGGCAGCGGCTGATGAGTCGATTCCGCCACTTAAACCAATAGCTACTTTTTTTCCCATAAGATTATTTTAATTGAGCCAGAGTTAAACTACAAACAATAAATTCCCAGGGGTTAGTCCTGGGAATTTAATTGATTTCTAAAGGTATCTGGTGACTAGAGGTTAGAATATCTTGCATAAAGATATCTACCTTAAGCCAAAAAAGATTATAAGGCCAAAACCTTATGCGGTTTTAGGGGCTTTGCTTCGATAATCCTCGACTGCAGATCGTAAACCTTCTTCGGCTAACAACGAGCAATGCATCTTAATTTGAGGAAGCCCGCCAAGAGCTCCAGCTACCTCTTTATTGCTTACTTTAAGAGCATCGTCAAGCTTTTTGCCTTTAACGAGTTCAGTTAAGATTGAAGAAGTCGCAATCGCGGCCACACAACCAAAGGTTTTAAAGGTGCAGTCGGTAATCACGTCGTCTTTAACCTTAATATAGACCCACATTACATCACCGCACTTGGTATTTCCAACTTTGCCAATGGCATCAGGGTCTTTTAACTCGCCCATATTGCGAGGATTACGAAAATAATCATAGACTTTATCTGTATAAATATCAGCCATATTTAACCATCCGTTCAAGCGCGATCCGCGCTTTTTTAATTATATCTTCATCCAAATTAATTAAAAACCTCTCATTTTCCAAAGCGGCACAAAGATCAAGCAAGGTTGTTCTCTTCATATTCAGGCAAGTCCTTGAATTTCCCAGAGAATAAAATTCTTTCTTAGGATTTTCTTTCTTTAAACGATAGATCAAACCCTCTTCGGTGCCGATAATAAATTTCAAATTTTTAGATTCTTTTGCCCTTTTCATCGTACCGGCAGTTGAAAGAACATAGTCGGAAGATTCTAGTATATCACTAGGACATTCCGGATGAACTATCACTTCAGCATCTGGGTGCAGACTTCTTGCCTGCTCTAGGTCCCCTATCTTAAACTGCTCATGAACAATACAGTAGCCGTCCCAGTTGATAATTTCTTTTTTAGGAAGGTGCTTTTGGACCCACCAGCCTAAATTTCTATCAGGAACAAAAATTACTTTTTTAGCCGGTATATTTTTAACTACAGTAATTGCATTTGCTGAAGTACAGCAAACATCACTTAAAGCTTTAATCGGAGCTGAAGTGTTGACGTAACTTACCACCCAGGCATCGGGATATTTACCCTTAAGTTCTATTAATTGCTCAGGAGTTATAAAGTCAGCTAAAGGACAGCCAGCTTCAATAACCGGAAGAATAACTTTTCTTTTAGGTGATAATATCTTAGCCGTCTCGGCCATAAACTGAACCCCGCAAAAAACAATCATCTCAGCTTCAGTTTTCTTAGAGATTCTTGATAATTCCAGAGAATCTCCGATAAAATCAGCTATATCCTGAATTTGAGGAATCTGGTAGTTATGAGCTAAAATTACAGCTCTTTTTTCCTGCTTTAAACTCAGGATCCTGTCAGTTAAGGTACTTAATTCAGTTTCCATAGTAATTATTTATTTTGCCAAAACGGCGACATACTTCTTAGGCGTTCTGCAATCTTAGGTAAAACCTCAATTACCTTATCAATTTGCTCCGGAGTATTATCTTTGCCAAGACTGAGACGTAGTGAACCATGAGCTATTTCATGGGGTAATCCCAGAGCCAGAAGAACATGTGAAGGGTCAAGTGATCCTGAAGTGCAAGCTGAACCGCTGTTTGCGCATATATCTTCAAAATCCAAGTTAATCAGGATACCTTCTCCCTCAATATACTTAAGACAAATATTTAAAGTATTATATAGTCTTTTTTCCGGATGTCCATTAACTTTTACTTCCGGGACCTTAGCTATTATCTCTCTCTCTAACTTATCCCTTAAAGGCCTGATTTTAGCCTCATTAGCCTTCATTTCAAGCTTAGCCAAGCGAGCAGCCTCACCCAGACCAACAATACCGGCAACATTCTCAGTACTAGAACGCCTGCCTGACTCATGACCACCGCCATGTAATAAAGGTATAATTTTTATACCTTTCTTTAGATAAAGAGCACCAACCCCTTTAGGACCGTAAAACTTATGGCCTGACAAAGAAAGCGCATCTATACCTAGCTCTTTGACATCAATCGGCATCTTACCTACAGCCTGAACTGCATCAGTGTGGAGTAAAGACCCATTCTCATGACAAATAGTAGCTATATCTTTAATCGGCTGAATCGTGCCAATTTCATTATTGGCAAGCATAATTGAAACCAAGGTTGTGTCTTTGCGCAGACTTTTCTTTAACTGATCTAAGTTCACTAAGCCATACTCATCAACATCTAAATAAGTTACCTCGAATCCGTATTTTTCTAAAAACTCACAAGTATGTAATATAGCATGGTGTTCAATCTTAGAAGTGATAATATGTTTGCCCTTTTCTCGCAGTTGGCAAGCTATGCCTTTTATAGCCAGATTATCAGCTTCGGTTCCGCTTGAGGTGAAAATAATTTCTTTTGTATCAGCGTTGAGCAGCTGGGCCAGATAGAGACGAGCATCTTCAACAGCACTACGTGCACCTTGAGCAAAGCGATATATCGAAGAAGGATTGCTGTAAATATCAGTTAGATAGGGAATCATCTTTTCATACACTCTTCTATCTAAGGGACTTGTCGCATTATGATCTAAGTAAATCATTGTGGCCTCCGTTTTATGATTGTAGCAAGAGTCTTATTTTTAAAGACAAGTTGAAATTTATCATAGGCTTCTTCTAATAAGTCTTTTACTAAACAGTTGTTTATCCTCCGACAGCTAGACGGACCTTTAAGACATTTCATAACTTTATCATGGCTCAATATTCCGATAACCTCAGTTAAGGCAATATCGCCTGGCCTACGATTAAGCCGAAAACCTCCTCCCGGACCGCGCGAACTCTTTACAATGCCAGCCCGATCAAGCGAGGCTATAATCTTACGAAGGTAAGGCAGAGATATATTCTCTTCTTTGGCTATGGTTTTAAGCTGTCTGGGCTTCTCATTAGAACTAGCCAAATTAACTAATAAACGTAAGCCATAACTGAGGGTCGTCGTAAATTGAAACATTATTCCTCTCTATTTAGAGTATACCATATAGTATACCTTCTTGGTATACTATTATATAGTTTTCACTAATCTTGTCAAATATTTTTTTTAAAAAAAAGGCCTGCCCTCGATAGAGAGCAGGCCCATGAATAGACTAGTAATTAATAGCAGCTATTACTTAATAAGTCGAATACAGAAAGGATACTTATAATCCTCACCAGCATTAGTTTTTACTGATGCAATGATGCAAAATATCAAGTTAGCAAGTATAATCAGAGGAAAAAGTAAAAACCCAATGCCAATAAAGGAAAGTATAAAAGCACCAGCCCAAATTATGGCTATAGTTATCTGAAAATTAAGAGCTTCCTTTCCGAATGAATTAATAGTAAAATAGCCTTAGTCATCCCTATTAGTCTTAAAAACCAGTCTTTTTCCGCCAAATGAATACTTTGTCCTTACGCCGGGCAATAAAGGGTAATTTTATTCCTCCAGCTTCACCTCTCTTTAAAGAGTCAATGAATTGGTGATTAACTTGAATCTGGTCTATCTTAGCAAATGACGCCGGTGTATTCTTACCAAGACATAAAATTTCATCGCCTTTACTTAAATTATTATCCCGAACTCTAATTTCAGCTACTTTGATTTTTTTAAAATATTTTATAACCTCACCCACATATAGCTTCTCATAAGTATGCTCTAATTGGCGGCTCAGGGAGTTTTTAGGCTGACCAAAGTAAAAACCGGAAGAAAAACCTCGATTATAAACCTTCATTAATTCCTGGTATAGTGATTCTTTTAATTTTTTATTTAGCTTACCAGAAAAATAAGCATCAATTGCTCTTCTATAGACAGAGGTTACAATCTTAATATACTCAGGTGAACGAATTCTACCTTCAATTTTAAAAACATCAATACCGGCCTCTATCAGTTTATCGATAAAATCAATAGTGCACAAATCTTTGGGGCTTAAAACATAGTCGGTTCCCAATTCATACTCGGCCTCGCCTTGGGTATCTATAATCTTGTACTCCCGGCGGCAAGATTGAAGGCACTCCCCCCGGTTTGCTGATTTTTTAAAAGTAAGTTCTGACATAAAGCACCTTCCCGATATACTTACACACATCGCTCCATGAATAAAGGTTTCAATTTGACAGTTGATTTTTTCTTTTTTAATCTTGTCTTTAATTACTTTAATGTCAGCTAATGTATTTTCCCTGGCTAAAACCACCCGTCTTACCCCTGCTTTAGCATAGGCTCTTAAAGCCAGAAAATTAGATACACTAGCTTGAGTAGAAAGATGAATTTCTAAGCCTAAGGATTTTGCTATTGAAAAAACAGCCATATCCCAAAGTATAACCCCGTCAACTTTAGCTTTTTTTGCCGCTTTGAGAATCTTTTTTACCTTATCAATCTCCTTATCATAGATAATTACATTTAAGGCTAAATAACCTCGTTTTTTATGCTTATGGATAGTATCCATAAGTTTTTTAATCTCGAGAATATCAAAGTTACTTGCCAAATTACGCATGTTAAGACTTTTGACTCCAAAATAAATACTATCAGCCCCGGCGAGGATACTTGAGTTAAGCGCACTCCAATTACCAGCCGGAGCTACTAATTCTGGTTTCTTAATTGATTTTTTCATGGCTAATTGTTAAATAGGAGAGAAGCGATTATTTTAACGAGATATTTTAGTGATTTTATAGCTTAAATCTCCGGCAGGAACAGTTATGCTTATCTCATCACCAACTTTATGGCCTAAAAGAGCCTGGCCGACAGGAGAAGTCGTTGAAATTAAACCTTCTGTAGCATTGGCCTCATCTTGACTTACCAAGGTATATTCAATCTCATCATCTGTTTCCAGATCAATAAGGGTAACCTTTGCTCCAATATAAGCCTTACTAGGATCCATCTTAGTATCGTCGATTATTTCAACCCGGCTTAGCTTATCCTCTAACTCTCTGATTCTGGCTTCATTGTAAGACATTGCTTCTTTAGCCGCATGATACTCGGCGTTCTCTTTTAAATCACCCAGGCTTCGGGCATGAGCAAGGGCTTCAGTAATTTCTTTTCTCTTTACCTTTTTTATATGCTCCAGCTCTTCAATCAATTTTTCATAACCGGCTCTGGTTAAGTGTATCATATCCATAATTTACCTCCGCAAGTAATAGTAGCTTTATTATTATTTTAACCGAGACAGCCGAGCTGTCAATATCGGGCAGAAAAGATTATTTTAAGGCAGCTTTAATGAAATCTCTAAAAAGCGGGTGGGCTTTATCTGGCTTTGATTTAAATTCTGGATGAAATTGGCAAGCCACAAACCAGGGGTGATCTCTTAATTCAACTATTTCTACAAGATTTGCCTTGGGGTGCATTCCGGAAAAGATCAGACCCTTTTTTTCCATCTGTTCCTTATACTTATTGTTAAACTCATAGCGATGGCGATGGCGCTCATTGATCTTATCTTTTTTATAAGCAGCATGAGCTTTGGTAGCCTTTTTCACCTTACACACATACTCACCAAGACGCATGGTCGCCCCCATGTTAGTAACTTTTTTCTGCTCCTCTAGCAAACTTATAACCGGGTATTTAGTATTCTTATTAAATTCGGTTGAGTTCGCCTTCTTTAAGCCGCAAACTCCCCTGGCAAATTCAATTACGGCTGTCTGCATGCCTAAACATATACCAAAAAAAGGAATTTTCTTTTCTCGGGCAAATTTAATTGCTTTGATCTTACCTTCTATTCCTCTGTTACCAAAACCTCCCGGTACTAAAATTCCTTTCACGCCTTTAAAGTACTTCTCATGACCATTCTTTTCAATATCTTCTGAATCAATTCTCTTTAAAGTAAGCTTAGCATCATTAGCAATTGCTCCATGAGTTAAGGCCTCATATATTGATTTATAGGCGTCCTGAAGGGTGATGTATTTTCCCACTACGGCTACGGTTACATTTTTACTGGCATTTTTCTGTCGTTTTATTACCTGTTTTTTCCAGGAAACCAAATCCCCGTCATCACACTGTAAGTGCAGGAGTCTTACTATTAACTTATCAAGATTTTCTCTCTGCAAACTAACCGGGACTTCATAAATACTCTTAACGTCAATTGCCGGAATAACCGCTTCTTTATCAACATTGCAAAAAAGAGCAATTTTTTCTCTAGCTTCTTTAGTAAGGCGTTTTTCGGTTCGACAGAGAATAGCATCGGGTATTATACCTATCTCCCGCAACGTACCCACGCTATGCTGAGTCGGCTTTGTTTTAATTTCACCGGCTGAACGAATATAGGGCACAAGGGTTAAATGAATATTAATGGCATGGTCTTTACCTATTTCGAGTTTTAATTGCCTGATGGCTTCTAAAAACGGTAAA
>CAJXAF010000033.1 GCA_913050175.1 uncultured bacterium | reverse complement strand
CTACAGCATATAATTTATTTTTATTCTTGGTTGCAACTACCACTTATTTATTTCTTTTGCCTCAATCTTATTAACAATAAGAGAGAATTCAGGTATGTTTTGAGTTCTTTTATTATTATGAGTATGTTTTTTGCAGTATATTATTTTATTTTTCGGCTCTTTTTTAATAATTACAATATCAATATCCACTACAATATAGCCGCTTTTTACCTTGGTCTTGCTCTTATCTTTTTTTTAGGGCTGATGAAAACAGCTAAAAGCATAAAGGAAAAAAAGATGTTTTTATATTTTTTAATATTCCTTCTTTTGACTTTATTTCTAACAGGGTCACGCTGGGGGATTTTTTCATCAATTCTAGTATTATTAAGTTTCTTTGTTTTTATTTATAAAGATAGCAAAAAGTTAAAATATTATTTATTTACATTTTTTGGTGTAATAATGATTGCCCTTATACTCATGTACTTGTTGAGTCCGGTATTGTATGAGAGGCTTCTTTTCCCAGGCTCCCACCTTTTTCAGATAAGAGCAAATATTTATAAAGATGCTTTTATTCTTTTTAGACTTAACCCCTTAAGGGGAATTGGCATCGGAAATTTTAATTACTACACATATTATACTCATACCCATAATATTATCCTTGAAATATTAGTTTCTACAGGATTGGTTGGTTTAGGGGCATTTTCATTTCTAATATGGGGTTTTGTGAGCAATTGGATAAGATTGTTAGGAGTTTATCGGGAGCATCGACGATATATAATTTATACTGCAATAGCTTGCTTTATATTTTTTGTTTTCAAGAATATGTTACATTTTAACTTGAACCCAGGTATAGGAGCTATTTTAGGTCTGATTTTAGGTATTGCTGAGGTAATTGCTCATAATGATTATACTTTGGCAGAAAAACCTGTAAGATAAAGCCGGGAGTATTTTTTCAATAAACCCTTGACGTGTTTTTATCAATATGCTAATATCGTAGCCTATGTTAGCAATAGTTGAAATCGGAAAAAAGCAATATCTTGTAAAAAAAGGCGATACTTTAGATGTCCAGCGCCTTAAAGAAAAAGAAGGAAAAATCTCCTTTGATAAGGTCTTACTCTTGGCTGATGAGAAAAAAACCAAGATAGGTAAGCCATATTTGGAAAAAGCAAGAGTTGAAGCAGATATCCAGGGCGAGAAAAAGACCAAAAAAATACTGGTATATAAGAGTAAACGCAGAAAAAAATACCGCAAAACCCAGGGACATCGCCAAATTTTAACTATTTTAAAAATCACCCGCATTATTGCATCCTCTTCTCATAGCTAAATCGAACAATTATTCATATGAATAGTCTATTTCTGCTTAATTACAGGCAAAGAGTGCTTTTGTAATTTCTTAGAAAAAGTTTTTACTTGTTTAGTAAAATTGATACAATATGTAGAAAGACAAATAGCTATTAAGTTAAGTCTATAATTTTAAAATAAAATGTCTAACAAAATTAGAAAAATTGTTGTAAAGATCGGTAGCAGCGTCATAGCTCCTAAGGGCAAGCTTGACTCGCAACTTATTTCAAGACTGGTAAAAGATATACTCTCAGTAGAAAAAAAAGGTTATAAGGTAGTCTTGGTAAGTTCAGGGGCTATTGCTTGTGGTTTAAATAAATTGTCTCTAGTGAGAAAGCCCCAGGATACCTATTCGCTTATGGCTATATCTTCTCTGGGGCAAATAATTTTAATGGATGTTTTTAATGAGAAATTTAAAAAATATAAACGTATGTGTGCCCAGATTCTTCTCACTTGTGATGACTTTGATGAACGAAAGCGATTTATAAATATTAAAAAAACAATTGATAAACTGCTTTCTATAAACATTATTCCTATAATTAATGAAAATGATGCTGTATCTTTTGAAGAGATTCGCTTAGGCGATAATGACTGCATTTCAGCCCGGGTAGCGGACCTAGTATCTGCAGAACACTTGATTATGCTCTCAGATGTTGAAGGATTACTTAAAGGTAGAGAGCTAATAGCCGAAGTTAATAAAATAGATTCTAAGGTGGCATCTTTAGCTAGAACCGAAGATAAGACCCATACCTCCGGCGGCATGCAGACAAAATTAGAAGCTGCAAGGATAGCAACTTCCTCAGGCATAAAAACTACTATTGCTTACGGAAGAAAAGAAAAGGTAATTTCCCGAATAGTAAACAATGAGGCAATTGGTACTGTATTCATACCTTCAGCTAAAATTGAAAAAGCCAGAAAAAGATGGATTATTTACAGCAAGAAATCCAAGGGTAAGATTTTTATCGATCAAGGAGCTCAACAAGCTGTTATGTATAGAGGTAAGAGTCTTTTAGGCGTAGGCATAAGAAAAATAGAGGGACAGTTTAAGAGTGGTGACGCTGTTAAAGTGGTTGATATAGAAGCAAACTTAATAGGTTATGGCATTGTAAATTATGATTCCCAAAGCCTCAATCAAGAAAAGACATTTAAAAAACCAGTTATCCATAGAGATAATTTTGTAAAAAAAGACTCTTAAATATTAAAAATGAGTGAATACGTAAAAAACATAGTCAAAAAAGCCCGTAAATCAAGCTATAAGCTGGCTAATTTGCCGACTAAAACTAAGAATAAAGCTTTGCGGGCTATGGCAAAGGCTATTATTGATAATAAAGAGTATATTTTAAAAGAAAACAATAAAGACTTAGTCAGCGCCCGAGCCAGGAATTTAAAGTCGAGTTTTATTGAACGACTTACCTTAAATGATAAAAGACTTAAAAGCATGAGTATTTCTTTAAAAGAGGTCGCGAATTTAACTGATCCTATTGGTGAGAATATTTTAACGACCAGGAGGCCAAATGGTATAGCTTTAAGTAAGGTAAGAGTTCCTGTTGGTGTTGTTTTAATTGTCTATGAAGCCCGGCCAAATGTCACTAGTGACTGTACCGGACTTTTATTTAAAACTTCAAACGTAGGAATATTAAGAGGTGGCGGTAATGCTAAATATTCGAATAAGGCTATTGGAAGAGTCTTAAACCAAGCACTTAAAAAAAGTGGTATTGATTTTCCTGCTTTTTTTATTGTTGATAAGACCAGCCATGAGATTGTTGACCAACTCTTAAAAGAGAGTGAATATATCGACCTAGTTATTCCCCGGGGTGGTGAGGCCTTAATAAGAAAGGTCACAGAGTCTTCACGGATCCCGGTAATTAAACACTATAAAGGCGTATGTCATATATTTGTTGATTCCAGCGCTGACCTTAAAAAAGCTTTAAAAATATGTATAAATGCTAAGGCCCAGCGGCCTTCAGTTTGTAATGCGGTAGAGACAATTCTGGTTCATAAAAAAATAGCTTTTAAATTTCTTCCCCTTTTAAAAAAAGAGGCTGATAAAGCTTTAATTAATATGCGTATTGACAGCAAAGGTGCTAAAATTTTGCCTTCTCTTAAGAGAGCGACAAAAGCTGATTGGAGCGCTGAATACCTTGATCTCATTGTTTCAATAAAAGTTGTTGCTAACCTTAACGAAGCTATAGAGCACATTAATACCTATGGTTCCCACCATACTGAGAGCATACTAACTAAGAATTCTGCCAATGCCAATAAATTCCTTAAAGGTGTTGATTCAGCTTGTTGTTTTGTAAATATTTCTACGCGCTTCAGTGATGGATTCGAATTCGGTTTAGGAGCAGAAATTGGAATTTCTACCGATAAATTACATGCTCGTGGGCCAATGGGTTTAGAAGAATTAACTACTTATAAGTGGGTTGGCCGGGGTACAGGGCAAATACGCACTTAGTGCCTGCCAAGGAAGTAAACCATTACCAAACAATCTTAAGAAATTAAAAAATGAAGATTGGTATATTAGGAGGAACATTTAATCCGCCACACTTAGGGCACCTGGTATTGGCTCAAGAAGCTCTTGATAAGTATAGACTAGAAAAAATATTATTTATTCCCACCAATATTCCTCCCCATAAACAAGGTGATCTAACTCCACCAAAAGCACGCCTGGAAATGCTTAAATTGGCAATAGCTGATAAGCCTAAGTTTGAAGTAAGTGATTTGGAGATTATACGTCCAGGAGTATCTTATACTATTGATACTATTAAAGCATTAAAAAAGCAATGCCCCAATGACGATTTTTTTCTGATTATCGGCTCAGATCTTTCCGAAAATTTTTCTACCTGGAAGAACTATAAAGAGATAAAAAACCAAGTTGAAATAATAGTTGCCCGGAGAAAGGATTATCCTTCGCATGAGAGTCAGGACTTTATCTATCTCGATATAACTTTTATTGATTTGTCATCTTCAGAGATTCGTAGTAAAATTGCTAATAATTGTCCTCTGAGTGATCTAGTAAAACCAGAGGTTGCTGACTATATTTATAAGAATAAACTTTATTTGAACGCTAAATAATTTACACTTAAGGAGGAAGCAATGATTAAATTTGGAACTGATGGTTGGAGGGCGGTTATTGCCCAAGACTTTACTTTTGATAACTTAAAAATAGTTAGTCAAGCTATAGCTGATTACCTTAAAAAGATTACCAAAGGTAGCAAAAAAGTAGTTATTGGTTATGATAGAAGGTTTTTATCAAAAGAGTTTGCTCAAACTGTAGGACTGGTTTTAGCTGCAAATAATATAAAGGTAGTTTTATCTGATCGGGATGTTCCTACTCCGGCTGTAAGCTTTCACTGCGCTAAAAGTAAATATAATCTAGGGGTTATGATTACTGCCTCGCATAACCCAGCCAAATTTAACGGTTTTAAAATTAAAACTCCCGAAGGCGGCTCAGCTGATAAAGACATAACAAATAAAGTTGAGTCATTGTTTGGCAAGACTAAACCCAAAGACATGGATTTAGATCAGGCAAAAAAGAAAAAACTTCTTCAAATAAAAGATTTAACTAAAGATTATCTGGGATTTTTTAAAACTTTTGTTAATTTGAAAAAAATACGAAAATTAAAACTAAAAGTTTTAGTAGATGTGATGTACGGTAGCGGTGATAATTTCGTAGAAAAAATTCTTGGTCCCAGTAATATTAAAATAGAGTATTTACATAATGAATTTAACCCGTCTTTTCGCGGGATCAATCCTGAACCGGTTGAGAGCAATTTATCAGAATTAATCACAAAGATTAAAAAAGGCAATTATGATATGGGCCTAGTCTTAGACGGCGATGCCGACAGAATTGCTATGGTTGATGGTGAGGGCAATTACATAAACGCCCAGGTAATATTGCCACTCTTAGCTATACATATGATAAAAAACAGAAAACTAAAAGGTGGTATTGGCAAAACCGTTGTTGGTAGCGATGTTATTGACAAGGTAGCTTTATCTTTAGGAGCTCCCTGTTATGAAACCCCAATAGGGTTTAAATACTTTTCTCGCTTGTTTAAAGAAAACCTTATTACTATAGCCGGAGAGGAAGCCGGCGGTATTGGTTTTAAAGGCTATATTCCCGAGAGAGACGGTAGTTGCGCTTTTCTTTTATTGCTTGAAATGCTTGCTTTTGAGAAGAAAACATTTTCTAAATTACTAGGACAATTTTATAGACAGTATGGGCATTATTACTATAGTCGCATATCAATGCCTGTTTCCAGTCTTAAAAAGAGTCTCTCAGATTTAAAACTGCCAAAGCAATTGTTAGGCGAAAAAGTCCAAAGAGTAAATACTTTAGATGGAATTAAGTTAATAACCAAGAAAAATTGGCTTATGTTTAGAAAATCAGGAACTGAACCAATTGTCCGCGTATACGCTGAAGGAAAAAGTAAAAAAATAACAGAAAAATTAGTACAACTAGGTAAGAAAAAAATAATGTCTTTATAAGACTCGATTAAAAAGGAGGTGATTTTTGTATTAGCAGCAAACCCAGATATCCCCTTTACTGGTTTATCGTAAATTCCTTTCGTATCTTCTTTAAGATTTTTTCAAAAGTAGAAGTCAAAGGTTTTGATATAAAGTCGGAAAATCGTCCCTTTATCTTAGCTTCCAACCATATCAGTAATTTAGACCCGCCAATTTTAGCTGGTCTCGTTAATTATACTTTTTATTTCGTAGCCAAGAAGGAACTTTTCCAAAATAGAATTTTTAACTATATTTTTCATAGAGTAAAAACTATCCCCGTAGATAGAGATAAAGTCAGCCACTCTGTTATGCGCACCTATTTAAAGGCTTTAAAAAACGGTCCCTTAGTGATTTTTCCCCAAGGCACAAGAGGCGGAAGCTTTGAAGAGGCCGCAGCCGGAGTTGGCTTTCTTTGCAAGAAGGCCAAAGTCAGTGTAATTGCTGCAAAAATATACGGTACTGACAAGATTCTTCCCAAAGGGGCAAGACTGCCTAAATACCATCCCATAAAAATAATTTTAAAAAAAGTGGATAATATAAGCGATAGTGATACCTCTAAAGATATAACAAAAAAGGTGGTTGAAACTATAAAAAGCCTTTAGATTTATAATGATATAGTGTTATTTAAGTATTTTTTTAATTGTTGACAAATATACGCTTTTAGGGGATAATTTAAAAAATTTTTTAAGGAGGATACTTTGAATATGGAGAATGTTTCAACTGAACTAGCGAAAGCCTACTATGACTCTATTAAAGAGTTAAATGAAGGGGAGATAATCAAGGGCAAAATTGTACGTCGAAGCCCAACTGAGGTTATAGTTGATGTTGGCTATAAGTCTGAAGGTATAATTCTACGCGATGAGTTTAAAGGTGTAGACATCGAAACTCTTGATGAGATAGATGTTTATATAGAAAACGTAGAAGATGAGGACGGAAAAATCATTCTTTCTTTTAAGAGAGCCAGAGAAGCTAAAGGCTGGCTTACTTTGGCAAATAGCTATAAGGAAGGAGATTTAGTTAAAGGGTCAATTTCCCGAAAGATAAAAGGCGGCTACATGGTTAATGTTTTTGGGGTAGAAGGATTCTTACCTCAAAGCCTTTCTTCTTTTCGTGGCATGACTGATGATGAGATAGCAGCTAAAGATTTTAACTTTCAAATCATTAAGATGAATAAATTAAAGGGGAGTTTTATTATTTCCCGTAAAGATGCTTTGCGCCTTGAAAAAGAAATTTCTCGAAAGAATACCTGGGAAACAATTGAAGAGAAAAAAATTATGAAGGGCAGGGTAAAGAGCATTACTAACTTTGGTGCTTTTATCGATCTAGGTGGAGTAGACGGACTTTTGCATATAGCGGATATGAGCTGGAAGAAGATAACTCACCCTTCAGAAATAGTAGCTGTTGGCGATGATATTTCAGTTATGGTTCTCAGCTTTGATAAAGCCAAGGGAAAAATATCTTTAGGTTTAAAGCAGACCACTCCTGACCCCTGGAAGGAAATAGATCAAAAATTCAAGCCGGATAGCCTTGTTAAGGGAAGAATAACAAATATCCAAAACTACGGTATATTTGTTGAACTTGAAAAAGGTATAGAAGGTCTGGTGCATATTAGCGAAATCTCCTGGACTAGAAGGTTTATAAATCTACAAGAAAATTTTGCTATTGGCGATAGAGTCGAAGCAAAGGTAATAGGGGTTGCCATAAATGAAAGAAAAATCTCTCTGAGCATAAAACAATTAGAAAAAGATCCCTGGGATGATATTGATAACCTGATAACCATTGATAGTGTTATTAAGGGGAGAGTAAGTGCTTTTGGTGATGGTTGTGCTTATTCTGAACTTGAAAATGGTCTCGAGGGCGTTATCTATAACGAGGATCTTTCCTGGACAAAAAGAGTGTCCCGGGCTCATGAAATCATAAAAAAAGGTCATAACTATGAGTGGAAAATCCTAGGCATAGATAGATCCAATAAAAAAGTTATTCTTGGCTTAAAGCAACTGGAAAAAGATCCCTGGCCGCAAATTCTTGAGAAGATGCCGGTGGGAACAATTAACGAAGGTGAAGTTGTAAAAATCACTAACTTCGGAGTTTTTGTAAAAATTGACGAAAACTTAGAGGGTCTTGTCTTCTCGGGCGAAATCGAGGAGGAGGCTATGAAGCAGTTAAAGCCGGGAGATAAGTTGAAAGTGAAAATTATTAAGATAGATCCTGGTTCAGCAAAGATAGGTCTTTCAACAAAACTTGAAGAAGAAAGCGCCTAGTAGCACTTCTTAATATTACCGTTCATTTTTGCCTACCTTGTATACAAGCTAATTTATTGAAATTTTATTAAGAAAAATTAGAGCTCCAGCTAATGAAAAATAGTATTTCCCAACATCTTGATTGCTTAAGAGAGAATTCAGTAGACTTTATCTCTTCAGACCAGGCAACTGAGAAATTAAATCAAGCCTTAAAAAGTAAAAAACCACTAAAATTAAAAATCGGCTTTGACCCTACAGCTGCTGATATTCATCTTGGCCATACCGTCTTATTAAGAAAACTTCGCAAACTGCAGGATTTAGGCCATCAGGTCTGTCTTATTATTGGTGACTTTACTGCTAAGATAGGCGATCCTTCGGGAAGAACCGTGCTTAGGCCGGTTTTAAGCGATAAAGAAATCAAAGCTAATGCTGCGACCTATACAAAACAGGCTTTTAAGGTTTTGGACCGGAAAAAAACTACAATTTTTAAGAATAGTCAGTGGTTTAAGAAAATGAACCTATCTGATTTTCTTTCTCTGCTTTCTTCTTATACTTTAGCTAGAATACTTGAGCGGGATGACTTCTCCCAGCGCTTTAAAGATAATAAGCCTCTTACAATGTTAGAAATAACCTATCCTTTAATCCAGGGCTATGATTCAGTAATGGTTGGGGCTGATATTGAATTTGGCGGTACTGACCAGAAATTTAACCTCCTTGTGGGAAGACATATGCAGGAAGTGTTTGGCCAGGATCCTCAACTAGTTATAACCATGCCGATTCTTGTCGGTTTAGATGGACATAACAAGATGTCTAAGTCTTTAGATAACTATATAGGTATAAGTGAAAGTTCTAAAAGTATGTTTGGTAAGATAATGAGCATATCTGATGAAGTTATGTGGGAGTATTTTAAACTATTAACCGATAAAGATCCCAAAGAATTTAAAGATATGCACCCTAAGAAAGCAAAGCTGTTATTATCCCAATTAATTGTCAGTGATTATTTTTCTAAAGAGATCGCTGCCAAAGAATGTGAAGAATTTGAAAGAATATTCTCTAAGGGGCAAGTTCCTAAAAGTATAACTGTCTTTAGAACCACAAGTAAAGTTTGTAAGTTAATAGATGATCTTTCTAGGTTTAAAATCGTATCGTCAAAGAATGAAGCCCGACGTCTCTTAAAACAAGGCGCCATTTATACTGTCAATCCCGATAATGGTAAGCAAACTCCGCTTAAAGAAGAAGAATTAGATATCCCCAAGCAGGGTATTATTCTGAAAATAGGCAAAAAGAAATTTGCCAAATTCGTTGAGTAAATCTTAAATAAAGTGTTTAATAAATCATTTGCATTTTGAACTTTGATTGCTATAATATTGGCTTTTATTTAAGATTTTAATTATATATACTAAGAAATTAATAGCGGCCTTAGATTAGCAGGGAGCAATCATTAGGCCAATTTGACTCAGCAATTTTCTTTTAAAAAATAGCGAGTCTTATATAAGGAGGTTTTAGATGGTAGTAAAAGTAGGCATTAATGGTTTTGGTAGGATTGGAAGGAACGTATTTAAAGTAATTGAGGATAGAAGTGATATAGAGGTCGTTGCTATTAATGACCTTACCGATGCTAAGACCTTAGCACACCTTTTAAAATATGATTCTGTATACAGAAAATACTCTAAAACAGTAAGCGTTGAGGGTGATGCAATCGTTGTTGGCGGTAAAAAGGTAAAAATTTTATCAGAAAGAGACCCCAAAAGTCTTCCTTGGAAAGATTTAGGAGTTGATTTAGTTATTGAATCTACCGGAGTTTTTCGTAAACGTGAACAAATTGCCATGCACTTAGAAGCTGGAGCTAAAAAAGTAATCCTAACTGTTCCGGCAAAAGATAAAGTTGATAATACTATAGTTCTAGGTGTTAATACAGAGGCTCTAAAAGATGATGATTTAATAGTCTCTAATGCCTCATGTACAACAAATTGTCTTGCTCCAATAGCCAAAGTTTTACACGACAACTACACTATAGTAGAAGGTCTAATGACAACAATACATGCTTATACTAACGATCAAAGGATTTTAGATTTCCCTCATTCAGACTTAAGGCGAGCACGTTCTGCAGCCCTTTCTATAATCCCTACAACTACTGGTGCGGCCAAGGCTGTTGGTTTAGTAATCCCGGAGTTAAATGGAAAACTAAACGGTATTGCCATGAGAGTGCCTACGCCAACCGGCTCAATCGTTGATTTAACAGTAAAGTTAGAAAAAGATCCCTCAGTAGAAGAGGTTAACGCTGCTATGAAAAAGAATGCCGAAGGCCCTATGAAAGGCATTTTAGAGTATTGTGATGAACCAATAGTTTCTGCAGATATTGTTGGCAATCCTCATTCTTCAATTTACGATGCTTTAAGCGCAGTAAAATTAGGTAAAGGATTTTTTAAACTGCTATCTTGGTATGACAATGAGTGGGGTTATTCTTCTCGGGTAGTTGACCTTATTGCTTACATGGTAAAAGGAGCCAAGGTAAGCCAAAGTTAAACAATGAATAAAAAATCAATAAAAGATATTGATTTCAAAAGTAAGTCAGTATTAATGCGGGTTGATTTTAATGTTCCTTTGGATGAAGAAGGTAATATTACTGATGATAACCGTATCCGGGCGGCTTTGCCTACAATTGAAGGCCTTCTTAATCAGGGAGCTAAGTTGATTTTGATGAGCCATCTTGGCAGACCAAAGGGTCAAGTAAAACCAGAGTTTAGTTTAAAACCAGTAGTTTATCGCTTATCAGAATTGTTGAAGCGACCGGTTAAAATGGCTAATGATTGCATTGGTGATCAAGTCCAAAGAGAAGTTAATAATTTAGCTGAAGGTGAAGTATTACTCCTTGAGAACTTGCGTTTTCACAAAGAAGAGACGGCTAATGATTCTGAATTTGCTAAAAAGCTATCTGGTTTAGGGGAAATTTTTGTTAATGATGCTTTTGGGACTTCTCATCGGGCACATGCTTCAACTGAGGGTGTAACTCACTTTCTGGAATCAGTATCCGGATTATTAGTTCAAAAAGAAATTGAATACTTTCAAAAAGTTATTACTAATCCACAAAAACCATTTCTTTTTATTCTGGGAGGAGCTAAGGTTTCCGATAAAATCCCAGTTATAGAGAACATGATGGATAAAGCCGACAGTATAATAATTGGCGGTGCCATGGCTTATACTTTTCTAAAAGTAGGAGGCATTCTAGTTGGTTCATCCCGGACTGAAGACAATATGATCGATACAGCTGGTAAAATTCTTGAAAAGGCAAAAGCCAAAGGTGTAGAAATAGTTTTACCCTTAGATCACCTCATAACTAATGATATTAAAAGTGCCTCGGAAGTTAAAACCACTGAATCAGTAAGTATCCCCGAAGGATGGATGGGTGTTGATATAGGTCCTAAGACCATTGAATCTTTTTCCAGTAAAATTAAAGAGGCTAAGACTATTGTTTGGAACGGCCCGGTAGGTATTTTTGAAAACGATAAGTTTGCTCTTGGTACAAGAGAAATTGCTAAGCAAATAGCTGTTTCAAGCGCAACCTCAGTTATCGGTGGTGGTGATACAGCTGCAGCCGTTTTAAAATTTGGCTATTCAGATAGCATGTCCCATATCTCAACTGGAGGAGGGGCCTCTTTAGAATATTTAGAAGGTAAGATTTTACCTGGTGTGGCAGCTTTAGCAGATAAATAGATATTTATAATTTTGGAGGAAAAATGAGAAAACCCTTAATTGCAGGTAATTGGAAGATGCATAATAATTTAGCTGAAACTATTGAGTTGCTTAATGGTTTAAAGAGAGAGCTCTTAGATTTTGACGGTGTAGATATACTTGCCTGCCCTACATACACAGTACTTTCTGATGCTAAAGATATACTTTTAGATTCTAATATAAAGCTTGGAGCTCAAGATTTATATTGGGAAGAAAAAGGAGCCTTTACAGGAGAAATTTCTGCAGCAATGATAAAGGACGTTGGTTGTGAGTTCGTAATTATTGGTCATTCGGAAAGGAGAAAGTATTTTCAGGAAACCAATGATTCGGTTAATAAAAAATTAAATGCAGCTCTTACTCAGGAGCTTACTCCTATCGTTTGCGTAGGTGAAACTTTGGCCGAGCGAGAGGAAGATAAGACTACAGAAGTAATTAAAGATCAACTCGCTCAAGGTCTTAAAGACGTGACTGCTGAAAATATATTGAAATTAGTCATTGCTTATGAACCGGTTTGGGCTATCGGGACCGGGAAGACAGCAACCCCCCAACAAGCTCAGCAAATTCATAAATTTATCCGTGATTGGCTAAAGGACACCTATGACTTTGATACAGCAGAACAAGTAAGAATTCTTTACGGGGGAAGCGTTAAACCGTCAAATATTAAGGATTTAATGAAAGAACCCGATGTCGACGGTGGCCTTGTTGGCGGTGCTTCTTTAGAGGTAGTTTCTTTCTCTGAAATCGTTAAGGGTTCTATATAAAATTATTGCTTATTAAGGTATTTTCTGATATCTTAATAGAGAGTTTTAAGCCTTATGTATAATATAATATTGATTTTACATGTAGTTGTAGTCTTAGGTCTTGTAGGAATGATCCTGATTCAAAGAGGCCGAAGTGGAGGTTTGGTTGAAGCCTTAGGCGGGGTTGAATCTATATTTGGCACAAAGACAAACTCATTTTTTGTCAAAGCCACTGTAGTTTTAGCAATAATGTTTTTTCTTACATCTATTTCTTTAGCTTATCTATCAAAAGAACAGGGTAAATCATTAATGAATAAATACTCTACAGATTCAGAAACTACAAATCTTCCCAGCGATGGGTCAGACCCTATTGCTGTAAATTCAGCAGTTGATGGGCCTAGAGCCGATAATCAGCCGGTTGAATCAACTCCTTCTGACCAATAAAATAATAGAGAAATTAAGGATTTAAATAAATATTTAACTTATTTAGTAATTTCTTGACATAACTTTTTATTTATGCTAAAGTTAAAACCGATGAGGATTCTTCTAATTTTCTCACTTTTACTCTTATCTTTATTCTTTTCTCATGCTGACAATATAACCAACGATGAGGCTCGTGCCTATCGGGAACAAGGGTATAGAATGCAGACAGTAGGTGACTTAAAGGGAGCTTTAATCTATTATGAAAAAGCTG
>CAJXAF010000032.1 GCA_913050175.1 uncultured bacterium | reverse complement strand
GGCTGATTCCGGTGCGATGGGCGGTAGCCTTTCCCACGAATTTATGGTTAAGGGTGAGATTGGTGAAGATATGCTTTATTTTTGCCCGGAAGATAAGAACTACTACAAAGCTAAGGAAGATTGTAAAAAATGTCCTGATAATCTTATTCCTGAAAAGATGATTGAAATTGGACATATCTTCCAACTAGGAACAAAGTATTCAAAAATCCAGGAGGGGCTATTTTTGGATAGCCAAGGAAAGCGCCAGCCTTTTATCATGGGTTGTTATGGCATTGGTGTAAGCAGGATACTTTCAGCTATAGCCGAAGTAAATTCTGATGATAAGGGTCTAATTTGGCCAAAGGGGATTAGCCCTTTCGATGTAACCCTGGTAGTCTTATCGGATGATATTTTACACGAAGCGATCGATCTTAGCATGGCCTTAGAAAGCCAGGGCTTGTCGATTTTAATTGATGAGAGAGATGAGCCGGCCGGGGTTAAATTTAATGATGCTTACCTAATAGGTAATCCTTATATCGTTGTTATGGGTAAAAAATATATTAAAGATAAGCGTTTTGATTTAGAAGTTCGAAAAAGAAAAGAAAGCTATAATTTTAGTCAGGAAGAACTTATTAATTATTTAAGCAGTGAATACCTACAATAATAAAAATCAGCTAAGACAAGCTATAGAAGGTATAGCTGTCCAACTGGGCAGTGAATTGATAGAGTATAGGCTCTCTTCTCAAGGTAAGAATAAAGTCGTACGCTGTCTGGTTGATTATCCTAAAGGTGGAATTACTATTGATACTTGCGCAGCGATTAATAAAAAAATAATCGCTTATTTAGATACAAGTAATATCTTAGGTGAGGATTTTATTGTTGAGATAAGCTCACCTGGTTTGGACCGGCCTTTAAAAAGTATGAATGATTTTTTAAAAGTGAGCGGTAAAACAATATGTTTTTGGCTAAAAGATCCGCTTAAAGAGACAGTATACTTAGAGGCTAAGGTAGAAAAGGTAGAAGATAATTGTCTTTTAGCTGAATATAAAGAGCAGTCTATAAAAATAGATTTTGATAATATTAGAACTGCAAAAGAAAAAATAAAAATTTAAATAAAGAAAGATTATAAGAGGAGGGTTAGTAAGGTGAAAAAAGAGTTTTTAAGTGTTTTGGCGCAACTAGAGAGAGAAAAAGGTCTTGATCGGAGCGTACTAATTGAGGCTATTAAGTATGCTTTAGCTGTAGCAGCTAAAAAAATTGCTAAAATAAATTCCCCTGATGAGGAAGAAGAAATAAGAGTTGAAATAGATCCAGAAAAAGGTGATATCAATGTTTATGTCGGCGATAAGGAAATTGTTTCCAATGAATTTGGCAGAATTGCTGCTCAAACTACCCGGCAGGTAATAATACAAAAAATTCGTGAAGCTGAAAAGGATAATATTTATGCCGAATACAAGGATAAAGTAGGTAGCTTAGTTGCCGGCACTGTATATCGCATGGAGAGAAGAGCAGTTATCTTAGATCTAATGGGTAAAACTGAAGGCATAATCCCTCAATCTTTTTTATCACCCTTAGATAGGTTCCGCATGGGAGAGAGGATTAAAGCCTATATCTATGAGGTAAAGCAGGAGAAAGGAGTTCAAATAATTCTTTCTCGAAAACACGAGGGCCTTGTGCGTAAGCTGTTTGATTTGGAGGTTCCTGAGATTGCTGAAGGAATAGTTGAGATAAAAGCAATTGCCAGGGATGCCGGTGAGAGAACAAAAATCGCTGTGGCTTCTAAAGACGAGAAGGTGGATTGCGTTGGTGCTTGTGTTGGCATAAGGGGTTCCCGAGTAAAAAACGTAATTGAGGAATTAAGAGGTGAGAAAATTGATATTGTCCGTTGGAGTGATGATATTAAGGAATTCATTAAGGCATCTCTGCAGCCGGCGGTTATCTCAATGATTGATTTAGACCGGGAGGCAAAAAGAGCAAGGGTTCTGGTCGCTTCAGATCAGTTGTCATTAGCTATTGGTAAGAGGGGACAGAATGTTAGGCTTGCTTCTAAGTTGGTAGATTGGATCATAGACGTTCGTTCGCGGGAAAGCATTGAGCACGATAAAAAACGTCTGCTTACTCTTAAAGCTGTGGGAAAGAAAGCTGCTGAGATTTTGGTTGATTCCGGCTACGGTGATTTAAATAATCTAGCCAATGCCAACCCGGCTCTACTTGCAAAATTAAAAGGTATTGGTAAGAAAAAAGCTGAAAGTATAATTGCCGAGGCAAAAAAAGCAGATAAGAACGTTTTAAAAGAGCAAAGACCTAAACCATCAAAAGATAAATCCCAACCCGATAGTATAATTGAAGAAGCAAAAAAATTAGCTAAGAAAAACACAAGACAGTCTATGTTCAAAGACAAGAAAAACAATAATAAAGGTTAATTATTTTTTATTTTTTATACAAAAGTTTATTTGTTAAAAAGGAGACAAATTAAATGAGGATCCATGAGTTAGCTAAGGAAATAGGAATTGACAGTAAGGAGCTGGTTAAGAAGTTAAAGACTCTCAACTTTCCAGTTAAAAACCACATGTCCAGTGTTGACAACGAAACTGCCGAAATCATTAAACATGAATTGGATGATTTAAATAAAAAAGAGATTGAAGAAAATGTAATTGAAGTTGATTTTCCGGTAACCCTTAAGGACTTAGCTGTAAAATTGGCAAAAAAGCCGTCAGAATTGCTTACCAACCTTATAAAACAAAAAAAATTCTTTACTATCAACCAATCTTTGGATGAAGAAACTGCTAAGGGAATCGCTTATCAGTATAAAGTAAATTTAAAAGCTAAGCTTTCTCAGGAAGAAGAACTATTAAAGTATGAAGCCAAGGATTTAAAAAAGAGGCCCCCAATTATAACTCTTATGGGCCATATCGACCACGGTAAGACTAGTATCTTAGACTATATAAGAAAGAGTAAAATTACTGAAAAAGAAACCGGCGGCATTACTCAACACACCGGAGCTTATCAGGTTAATCTAGCTAAAGGATCAATAACTTTTTTAGATACACCTGGGCATGAGACCTTTACAGCCATGCGGGCCAGAGGCGCAAATATTACTGATATTGTAATTATAGTGGTGGCTGCTGATGAAGGCGTGAAGCCACAAACAGTTGAAGCTATTGACCATGCTAAGGCCTCAGGAGCTCCGATTATTGTGGCTATTAATAAGATTGATAGGCCTAACGCCAATATAGATATGGTTAAGCAGCAGCTTTCAAAGATTGAGCTTGTGCCTGAAGATTGGGGCGGTAAAGTTATTACTGTTGGAGTATCGGCAAAAACCGGTGACGGCATTGATGAATTGCTTGAGCTGATTATTTTGCAAGCTGATTTAATGGAACTCAAAGCTGATTATCAGCGTCCAGCCTTAGGCGTAGTTGTTGAAGCTCGTCTATCCAAAGGCAAAGGTGCTCTTTCAGCTATTTTAGTCCAAGAAGGTACTTTGAGAGTTGGTGATCTATGCGTTTGCGGTCCTTGCTGGGGTAAAATTAAAGCCATGCATGATGATCTTGGCCATCTTTGTCGGCAAGCTATACCTTCTTTTCCGGTTGAAATATTAGGTTTAAACGGCGTACCCAACCCTGGTGAACAACTCTTAGTTGTTCCTAATGAGAAAGCTGCTAAGGATATAGCAAACAAACGAAAGGAAGCCGAAGAAAAAAGAAAAATTACCCCTTCAAGCCACCTTAAGCTGGAAGATTTATACAAAAAAGCCCAGGAAGGTGAGATAAAGCAGTTAAAAATAATTTTAAAAGCCGATGTGGGAGGTACTTTAGAGGCGGTTGAAGCAGCTTTAATGAAAATTCCTTCAAAAGAAGTCAAGTTGGTAATTATCCACAAAGGTGTAGGCGCAGTTAATTCTTCAGATATTCTTTTAGCTGAAGTAACCGATTCAATAGTGGTAGGATTTAAAGTTACTATGGATGCTAAGGTGCGGGAAATATCCAGGAATAAAGGAATAGAAACCAGAACATATCAAATAGTCTATGAATTAATCGATGACGTAACTGCAGCCGTAGAAGGTTTACTTACACCACAGATAAAACGAACCTTTTTAGGCAGGGCTGAAGTTAAGACTGTTTTTAAACTTACTAAAGCAGGTATAATTGCCGGCTGTGTAGTCTCTAAAGGAAAAATTACCAGAAATTCAGTTTGTCATCTCTTTAGAGGAAACGAAGTTATCTTTAAGGGCAAGGTCGAAACTCTTAAAAGGTTTAAAGATGATGTTAAAGAGGTTATAGAAGGTTTTGAGTGCGGTATCGGCTTGGGTTATAATAAAATCCAGGAAGCTGATGTTATTGATGTATTTTTTGAAGAGACAATTGCTAGAAGATTAAAGTAAAATCTATGAGTGAAAAAGTAATTTTAAGCGCAATGCGTCCAACCGGGAAACTTCACCTAGGTCATTGGGTTGGAGCTCTAACCAATTGGGTTAAGTTGCAGGATGAGTATAAGTGTTTTTTCATGGTTGCTGATTGGCACGCTTTAATGAGCGAATATAAAGATCCCTCCTCTTTAAAGGAGAGCGGTTTTGATAATATTTGTGATTGGCTTGCCTTTGGAATAGACCCTGAAAGAAGCGTCATTTTTGTTCAATCTGAGGTTCCCCAACACCTTGAGTTACTTATGATTTTTTCAGCTTTAGTTCCTCTGGGCTGGCTTTCTCGCTGCCCAACTTTTAAAGAACAAATCAAACAATTAAAAGACAAAGAAATAAATACTTATGGTTTTCTGGGATACCCTGCTCTTCAAGCTGCAGATATTGTCTTATATAAGGCCACCTCAGTACCAGTGGGAGAGGATCAACTACCGCATTTAGAGTTATGCCGGGAAATCGTCAGAAGATTTCATCTTTTCTATAAAAAAAAGGTGCTTATCGAGCCTCAACCTCTCTTAACAAAAACCCCCCGTTTTCTGGGTTTAGACGGCAGAAAAATGAGTAAAAGCTATGATAATTGCATAGCTTTAGATGAAGGCGATGAGGGCATTATCCAAAAAGTTCGTTCAATGATTACTGATCCGGCCAGGAAGACAAAAAAAGATCCCGGGCACCCGGAAGTTTGCAATGTTTTTGACTACTACTGTATTTTTAAACCTGAGATCAAAGATGAGGTAAGTGATTGGTGCAGAAATGCTAAAAAAGGCTGCGTTGAGTGTAAAAGCATTTTATCTGATATTTTAAAAGAATTTATTGGCCCCCGGCGAGATAAAAAAATGGACTTCTTAAAAAGAAAAGACTATATTTATGATATTATAAAAGAGGGTAGAAAAAAAGCAAAAGCGGTGGCCGAAGAGACAGTCTCTCAAGTAAAAACAGTAATGAAACTTATTTAAATAATGAAAATTAAACTCGATATATTTGAAGGTCCCCTGGATTTACTACTTTATCTTATCAAAAAAGAGCACCTTAATATTTCTGATATTTCTATAACTCAAATTGTTGATCAATATTTACAGTTTTTGGAATTCATGAAACTTTTAGATATTAATATAGCCTCTGAATACCTGGTTACTGCCGCACACTTAATCAGCATTAAGTCTAAGATGTTACTGCCTAAAGACCCCGAAGCAGAACCAGAGGAGGAAGACCCTCAGGAGGAGCTTATCCGTCGTCTGCTTGAGTATGAAAAGTACAAGGAAGCAGCTGATTTTTTGCGCAATAAAGAAGTTGAGAGAAATAAATACTTTAAGCGCCCGGCTTCTGATCTATCGACAGGTGAAACCTATATTGAAGCTTCGATTTTTGATTTAATCGGTGCTTTTAAAACAGCTTTAAAAGATGTACCCAAGGAGATATTTTTTGAAATAGTAGGAGATGAGTTTACTGTTGAGCAAAAAATACATGATTTGCTGCATCTTCTTTTGGTTAGGGATAAAGTTTCTTTGGATGAGCTCTTTACTTCAGCAAAAAATAAATTAGAAATTGTAGTTACATTTTTGGCTATTTTAGAATTGATAAAGTTAAAAGAGTTAGCTGCTGTGCAAGATGATTTATTCGGACCTATTTCTATTACCAGGAGAGAGAACATCTGTACATCATTGTAATCTTATCCCCCACGGTAAAAGCAGTTGCAGGATTTGCTCCGCAAAAAGCGATACGTGGGAAACGCTGGCTTTAGCTCGCGGAGCTTCATTTAAAAATCATGGCTGAAGAAAGATTTATTGATAGTTGGCAGGAGAATGAAGAAGAGCAGATTATAAATCTATCTCTGCGGCCGCAAGATCTAAGTGAGTTTATCGGCCAGAAAAATGTCATATCTTCTTTAGATATTTCCCTGGAGGCAGCTAAGAAGCGCTCGGAACCGATTGAACACTTGCTTTTAAGCGGCCCCCCGGGTTTAGGTAAAACTTCTTTAGCTTTCTGCGTTGCTCACCATATGGATGCAAAATTAACTGCTACCAGCGGGCCGGCTATTGAACGAGCCGGTGACTTGGTGGGAATCCTAACAAACTTAGAAAAAGGGGATATCCTTTTTATTGATGAAATTCATCGTCTCTCACGGGCAATTGAAGAATTTCTTTATCCGGCAATGGAAAATTTTCAAATTGATTTTGTTATCGATAAAGGTCCTTATGCTAAGAGTGTAAAGTTTAACTTAAAGCCGTTTACCTTAATTGGGGCAACTACCAGAAAAGGTCTTTTAAGCGGACCTTTACGGGGCAGATTCGGTCTTTTTTTTGATTTTGATTTTTATGAAGCAGAGGATCTTTCAGCAATTGTTAAGCGAAGCGCTAATCTTTTAGAGATTGATATTGATGAAACCAGTTCTCTTGAAATTGCCCGTCGCTCCCGGGGCTGTCCTCGTCTTTGTAATCGATTATTAAGAAGAGTTAGGGACTATGCCCAAGTAGTTGGCAAGGGCATAATAACAACCGAGATTACTAATAAAGCTTTAAATCAGGTAGGAGTAGATAAAGAAGGTCTTGATGATATGGACCGCAAATACCTTTCTGCTATTATTAAGATTCATAAAGGTGGCCCAGCCGGCATAGAAGCCATTGCTGCTAGCCTCGGTGAAGACAGGCAAACCTTAGAAGATGTTGTTGAGCCATATTTACTTAAACAAGGTTTTATCATTAGAACACCAAGAGGAAGGGTTGCTACTGAAATTTCCCACCAGCATTTAAATATCCCTTATCCTAAAGAGCAAAAGCAAGATTCTCTTTTTTAAAAATTAGGATTTAATTAATTGGCTTTTTATTGTAGAAAGCTATTTCTATACTTATAAATTTAAATATGTTTAAAATTCTTAAGCAAGATTTGCAAACTAAAGCCAGGCTAGGGTTATGTACAACTAGAAAGGGGAGCTTCAAGACACCGTCCTTTTTTCCTGTAGCTACTCAAGGGACAGTTAAAGGTATTAGCTCCAGAGAGCTTAATGAAATTGGTGTAGATGGATTATTGACCAATGCTTATCACTTATACCTGCGGCCGGGAGTCGAAGTGGTCAAATCAGCCGGAGGCCTGCATAAGTTTATGAATTTTGATAAGACTATAATTACTGATTCTGGCGGTTATCAGATTTTTAGCCTAAAGAATCTTAGAAAAATATCCGATAAAGGAGTTAATTTTCAATCCCATATTGATGGGGCCAGGATTTTTCTTACTCCTAACGATGTGATTGAGATTCAGCTGGGTTTAGGTTCAGATATAGTAGTTCCTTTAGATGAGTGCGTTAGCTATCCCTGTACTCATCAAGAAGCTAAAGAGGCCTCAATAAGGACTATTAAGTGGGCTCGGCAAAGTAAGAAGTATTTTCAGGATACCTCTGATGACTCTGTATTGTTTATGGGTATTCTCCAAGGTTCAACCCATCTTGATTTGCGAAAATACTGCCTGGATGAGCTTTTTGGCTTAGGTATAGATGGCTTATGTATTGGCGGTTTAAGTATTGGCGAACCGCAAGATTTAAGGTATAATGTGCTTTCTTTTTTTCATGATGAGCCAAATAGCTCCTGTTTTCGGTACTTTATGGGGTGTGGCAAGCCTGAGGAGATTATTGAGGCTGTTAGTTACGGAATTGACTTATTTGACTGCGTGGTTCCTACTCGTTATGCCAGAACCGGCACTGCTTTTACTAATTTGGGCGAAATAATAGTAAGAAACGCTCCTTATATAAACGATAAAACTCCTTTAGACGTTGAGTGTGAGTGTTATACTTGTTCTAATTTTTCCCGGGCCTATTTGCGCCACTTAATCAATGTTAAAGAGATGCTGGGGGTACAGCTTTTAAGTTATCATAATATACATTGGTATAAGAATTTTCTCGATAGAATAAGAGCAGCAATAGCCGAGGATAAGTTTTTTGACTTTAAAAAGGATTTTTTAAGTAAGTATGGGAGTAAAAATTAAGTAACCAATATAATTAAACAGATGCTTATTGATGTAGTCACAATTTTTCCCAAGATGTTTTCGCCGGTTTTAAATGAGTCAATAATTAAACGGGCTCAAAATAAAGGCCTGGTTAAGATAAATACCCATGATTTGCGTAATTATAGTAGTGATTCGCATAAAAAAGTAGATGATTCTTCTTATGGAGCCGGCGGCATGGTATTTTCTGCTCAGCCTTTTTTTTCGGCAGTCGAGAGCATTTTGGATGAGACAATTTATCCCAAACAAGATGCAAAAGGCAACCGGAGGATTATTCTTTTTAGCCCTAAGGGTAAGACCTTAAATCAAAAGAACCTAAAGAGGTTTTTCAAATATGAACGTTTGATTTTATTGGCTCCTCGTTATGAAGGCGTAGATGAGAGAGTTAGAAAACACTTAGTTGATGAAGAGATATCTATCGGGGATTATGTCTTAAGCGGAGCAGAGCTCCCAGCTATGGTTTTTATCGATTCTTTAGTTCGTTTAATCCCCGGGGTTGTTTCAAACCCGGAATCAATTAAGAACGAAAGCTTTGAAAAAGGTCTCTTGGATTTTCCTCATTACACAAAGCCGGCAGATTTCCGTGGTCTTAAAGTGCCGGAGGTTCTAATTTCCGGAGATCATAAGAAAATTATGGCCTGGCGAAAAAAAAAGGCCCTGGAAATAACTCAAAAACGAAGACCAGATCTTTTAAAATAAGATTTAAATTTTGTATTTAAAAAAGGAGGCATGAGATGGATAAATTACTTTTAGTTGAAAAAGAATTCAAAGAAGCCTTAAAAAAGGATTATCCTCAATTTTCACAAGGTGACATTATCAAAGTCTATTACAAGATTAGAGATAAGGATAAAGTCAGGCTCCACCCGGTTGAAGGTGTTGTCATAAAACTTCAAGGAGCAATGCATAGGAAGTCCTTTACGGTTAGAAGAATAGCTTACGGACAATCCTATGAAGTAACTTTTCCTTACTATTCACCCAACATTGATAAAATCGATCTTGTAAAGAAAACACGTCGAAAACCGAGAAGAAGCAAGTTGTATTATTTAAGGTCACGAGTTGGTAAAAAAGCTGTAATGACCTAAGAAGGTTCGTAGTAGGCGGGTAGTTTATAATGATAGTAGGTATTGATGAAGCTGGCAGAGGTCCTTTAGCCGGGATGGTTGTTGCCTGCGCTCTTTACTTAAAAAATAAACCAGATTTTAAAGTTAGAGATTCAAAACTTATATCAGCTTCAAAGCGCGAAGAAATTTTTTCTTGGCTCATTGATAATGCAGAGTTTGCTGTCGGCATTGCCGATTCAGAAGAAATTGATGAAATCAATATCTTAAATGCTACGATGTTGGCCTTTGATAGAGCTATTAAAAAACTCTTAAATAAATTTCCCCATTTGGTAAAGGCAAATTTTATAGTCGATGGCAATCTTTTTAAGACAGATTTAAAGATTAAGTATACTTGCATTGTAAAAGCAGATAGAACAATTCTGGAAGTTTCCTCTGCTTCTATAGTAGCTAAGGTTGTAAGAGACCACTTAATGCAGGGAGTTGATTTCCTGTATCCGGAATGGGGTTTTGCAAAGCATAAAGGCTATCCTACCAGTGAGCATTTTGCCTTGATAAAAAAACATTCTTTGACTCCCTTCCACCGGATTAGTTTTTCACCTTGCAGTAAAGAGCAAATAAAACAAAGAGTTAGTAAGGTAAAAATATGAAGGCATACCATAAGAAATTCAAAACCTATTTAGATGATTTAGGAAAGCGTGCCCCTTCTCCGGGAGGAGGGAGTGCGGTTTGTCTGATTGCTTGCTTGGCTTTTAGTTTAATCGAAAAAGCTTTTAACTATTCGGTTTCTAATAACCCTAAGACAGCTTTAGGTAAAAGAAAAAACTTAAAATTAAAAAAAGATTTAACTGTTTTTAAAAATCTAAGAAAGAAAATATTGCCCTCTGTATATAAAGATGCAATTATTTTTGCTAAAGTCATGGAATCAAAAGGTAGAGCTCGGGCAGGTTTCTTAGTTAAGGCAGATAAGCTGATGGTCGAGGTAAGTGAGAGCATTATTAAAGGATTTTCTCTTGCTAAAAGCAGGGAATCTGATATAAAAAAGAATATAATAAGTGACTATTCTATAGGACGAGAGTGCCTTTTAGTTGCTTTAGGGGGTTGCCTTAAGAATTTAGCAGCCAATAGTCTTACTTCCGGCAAAAAAAATAAACATATAAAATATTTCACTAAAACTTTAAAAAAATGGCAGTAGTCATTAACATTTCAGATGTTTATAATCTTTTAGAAAAAAGAATAAAAGAAGAGTTAAAAATTCTGCCCAAGCTTACCATGGCTTCAGTAGCCATAGGTAGCGATCCTACCGCTTCAATTTATCGAGCTTCTCAAAAACGTAAAGCCCAGAGTTTAGGGATTGATTATCTTTCAATTGATCTGGAAAACGGTATAAGCTTTGCTGATTTTTCTAAAACCATCGAAAGACTTAATAAAGACGACTCAATAAATGCAATAATAATAACCAAGCCTTTTTCCGCCGGCTGGAAGGAAGAGGAAGTTTTTGAGTCTTTAGATGAAGCCAAAGACGTTGAGGGCATGCATCCTTTTAATTTAGGCAAGCTCTTTATGGGTAAAGAAGACATTGACAATCTACTTACCGAAAATGAGCCAAGTATCTGTATTTCTCCTACAGTAAGGAGCATTGTAAGAGTCCTATCACTATGTGGTGAGGTTAAACTTGCCGGTAAAAAAGTAACTATTGTTGGTTTTTCTTCTCTAATCGGTAAACCTTTAGTTTTTCTTTTTGCCAATGCTTTAGCTACAGTAAGCATTGCTAATATTGAGACAACGAAGGCTGGTTTTCTGGCAGATTACATAAAAGATGCTGATATCTTAGTTTCAGCTGCCGGAGTCCCCGGACTTATTAAGGCCAGCTGGATAAAGCCGGGAGCAATAATTATTGATGTTGGTACTGGAAAAAAAGACGGTAAGATCAGCGGGGATGTAGAATTTGCCCTGGCAAAAGAAAAAGCCGCCTATATCAGTCCTGTTCCCGGAGGAGTGGGCAGGTTGACCCCGCTTTTTCTCTATGGAAACTTAATTCATATAGCAAAGCAAAGAATAAAATAATATGGACGATCTAACAATTATTGGAGCCGGTTTAGCAACTCAAAATCTAATAAATCATTTAGGGGAGAAAAAAGTAAAAACCAATATAACCTTAATAGATAAGCGAAATTATTACATACCCGGCAAAAACCTCATATTGAATCCCAGTGATTACAGCCAAAGGATAGATTTAGAGGCTTGGGCTAAAGAGTCTTCCCTGGATTTCCTTCAGGCAAAGGTTGAAAAAATAAATGTTCGCCGGAAAAAGATTTATTTAAAAAATGCCGATGCCGTTGAATACAAAAATTTAATAATTGCCAGTGGGTTGATTGCAAATAATTTGACGTTGAAAGGCCAACATCGGGAAGGCTTCTTTTATTTATCGGAGATTGACCCGTTTTTATTAAATGATCTACTTAAGATATCTAATGAAGCCGTAGTCAGCGTAAGTACAATTTTAGGCATAATTTTAAGTTTATCTTTAAGGGCTCTAGGAAAGGAAGTAAGAGTAATTGCCTCTAACTTTGATTTTTTAGGTGAGGCTAAAGACAGAGTCCTAGATTTATTTAAAGCCAAAGAAATAAACCTGCACTTAGGATCTTCGATTGAAGAAATTGTTGGTGAGACTCGGATAAAAGCTACAAAGATAATGCCCTTAAAAGTATTTTCTTCGCAACTGGTTTTTGTTGATAGCGGCTTTAAGCAAAATATTGATTTTTTCGATGAAGAACTAAAGATCAACGATACATTTTTTACAAATTTTAGCGACCTATACCTTTTAGGCGAGGTTAATAATCAGGATGTAAGTAGGGATAGGTTTTTTATAAATAACTATGAGGAAGTAAAACGACAAGGAGAAGTTTTTTCGAAATATATAATAAGCGGCCTTAAACCGGATTTTAAGAGAATTATACCGGAAAATACGGATATTTTAAGTTATTTAGATGAGATTTTAAAGGAGGAAAACATATGGCAGAGTGGATTGGCATAGGAAGACGGGCACGTAAATGTTATGGCTTTGATGATGTTGCTTTAGTACCTGGCAGACAGACAATAAATCCTGAAGAGGTCGATACAAGCTGGGAGTTTGGCGGTAAGAAGTTTGAAGTGCCGATTTTGGCTGCGGCTATGGATGGCGTTGTTGGTGTAAAATTTGCCGCCGAGATGTCTCGACTGGGTGCAGTTGCCGTCATAAATTTAGATGGTATCCAGACTCGTTACGAAAATCCCGATGAAGTATTAGATGAAATAGCCAAGAGTTCACCCCAAGAGACAACCAATCTTATCCAGAAAGTCTATACCGCGCCTATTAAGAAAAAATTAGTTGCCAAAAGAGTTAGTGAGATAAAAGCCGCCGGTGGTTATGCTGCGGTTAGCTGTATTCCTCAAAATGCCGGGAATTTTGCCCCTTTAGCCGAAGAAGCCGGTGTAGATTGTTTCGTGGTCCAGTCAACTGTTACTACAACAAGACATATTGCAAAAAAATATAAACCTTTGGATTTAAAAGAATTCTGCCAAGCCCGTAAAGTCCCGGTAATTCTAGGTAATTGTGTAACTTACGATGTAACTCTTGAATTACTTGAAACAGGTTGCTCAGGGATTCTTATCGGAGTTGGCCCGGGGGCAGCATGTACTACCAGGGGTGTTTTAGGAATAGGCGTTCCTCAAGTTACATCAACAGTTGATGCTGCTGCAGCCAGAGATTTTTACTTTCAGAAAACCGGAAAATATGTCTCTATAATTACCGATGGGGGGATGAGTCGAGGCGGAGATGTTTGTAAGGCTTTTGCCTCAGGAGCTGATGCAGTTATGATTGGTTCAGCTTTTGCCAGAGCTAAAGAAGCTCCGGGAAAAGGCTATCATTGGGGTATGGCAACTTCTCACGGTAACTTACCCCGGGGTACGAGAATCAAGGTTGGCGTAACCGGAAGCGTAGAACAGATTCTCTTTGGGCCGGCTGCTGTAGATGATGGTTCACAGAATTTAATGGGAGCCTTAAAGACCTCAATGGGGTCCTTAGGTGCAGGAGCCATAAAAGAGATGCACTTTGTTGAAATTATAATTGCACCCTCAATTCAAACTGAAGGAAAAGTATTCCAGGCTTTTCAAAGAGTCGGCATGGGCAAATAGATATAGAAAACAGTAAGCTACGATGAAGAAAGAAACAATACTAATACTTGATTTTGGTTCCCAGTATACGCAACTTATAGCCCGCCGAATCAGAGAACTTAAGGTTTTTAGCGTTATTGAACCTTGCACCATAAGTATTGCAAAAATTAAAAAAATTAACCCTAAAGCTATAATACTTTCCGGTGGACCTCACAGCGTTTATGAGAATAAAGCCCCTTCCTTTAATAAAAATATCCTTAATTTAAAAATCCCCATTCTCGGTATTTGTTATGGTATGCAGATCATGGTTAAGACTTTAAAGGGTCAGGTAAAAGAATCAAGAAAACGGGAGTACGGAAGGGCTCAGATGTATATTGATGATCACGAGGATTTATTTTTCTCCTTACCGGCGAAAATTATTTCCTGGATGAGTCATACTGATAAGGTAGTAAAATTGCCAAAAGGTTTTAAGCTCTTAGCGCATACCGCAAATACAGGGTTTGCTGCAATCGGTAATTCTAAGGAAAAAATATATGCTGTCCAATTTCATCCGGAAGTAGTTCACACCGATTTAGGCTTGCAGATAATCTCTAACTTTTTATTTAGAATCGTTGGCTGCTTTGCTAATTGGCAGTTGGAAGATTTTGTCGATCAACAGCTAAAATCCATCAGAAAGCAGGTAGGCAAGAAAAATGTTATCTTAGGCTTAAGCGGAGGAGTCGATTCTTCAGCTGCTGCCATGCTCTTACATAAAGCTATCGGAAAACAACTAAAGTGCATTTT